>NZ_JAEQCI010000015.1:0-67189 GCF_020738565.1 Microcoleus sp. PH2017_12_PCY_D_A
GCGTCTTTCCATCATTGAGCAATAGTAAGATTAAGATTCTCTCTCTAATTTCTCCATTTTGTTCTTGTTTTAATGCTTTTTGAAGCTTTTTGACTTGCTGTGCATTTAGATGATTTTTGGCTGGCATACTTCGGGCTTTTCTGTGACTTGTGATTTATTATTATACCAGTTTTAATGCGAAACAGCTTACATGACTTCCCATCCCCCATTCGGCCATATTTCCCAGTAGTTGAGCAGTTTTTTGTAGCTGCTTTCTCTGTTTGACAATCTGTACCGACTGCAACCCTAAAAGCAAACCGATAAACAGCATACTCCAACTAAGAAACCAATGCGTTGCCGTCCCCGCAAATGTCACAATTAATTCGAGATTAGCAATTAAATATTGAGACTTAATCCCAATCACAACATAAAAAGCTACCACCATCAGAGCCCGTACCACACTTTCCGGTGGAATCAGCCAATCATCAATACCCTTAGCCCAATGGAATCGCAATCCTTGCAAAGTAGCAATCATCAGAGAAAATAACCAAAAGACAACGTGACTAGGATTTTGGAAAAAATCTAGCCCGTCTATCGGCAGATCAATCAGCGTATAGATACCAACGCAGATCGGGTTTCCCCAAAAACGGTGGCATTTCGAGTTCGACAGATACCAAGCCTGAACAAGCATTGCTACTATCAGTAAATATTCAGTTGGATCTGTGATAAATTTGAACAAACCAGCTAATATAAAGTCTGATAAACTCTTCAGAATTAAAAAATGACCGCTGTTACTTAATACTTCACTGAGAAATGCACTGGTGCGGCTTCCTTGTAGCCGACTTTTCCATACATTTTTTGACTTTAGACTTGATTTTGCCGTTTCAATACTTCTATTTCTCATCTTAATTAAAGGTCAGCGACCAGAGAATTATTATATACCAGTCTCCCAAAAAAGATGCAACTGTAGAGAGGAGTCAAACCACGATATTCATCAGTTATCCCCGAAAAACAAATCTATTAGACATCTCCCATAATTATTGTGGAACAGGCATCCTGCCTGTTCGACCGAGGCTTTTTGGGAGATGTCTATTAGCTATCTTCTTCTGTTGTTTGCTGGCGGCGTTTCCGAAAAATACCAGTCATATTGATTCCTGTTACCAGCAGCAAAATCACACCCAAACCTACCAAAAACACATAGATTGGCATCAAAAAGTTTCCCAAATATTCTCCTTGGTGGATATTCATAAAAACTTCTCCTACCTCTTTCGGCATCTTAAACCAACTTCTGCCAACTCGATAGATTACACCTGTCACCGTACTGACTGCTAAAGGCAAGACAATAATCGGTGTAGCAATACGGTGAACCTTACGAAAATCAAGTTTAGCACCTGGTCTTTCAGGGCGTGCGCCACCCAAAAATTTGGTCATCGTCAAACCAGTAACTATCAGCCCAATCACTCCCAAAGCCAGCAAAAGCACATAAAATGGTCTGAGTTCCTTTCCGAGATAGCTTCCTTGGTGAATATCCATAAAAATCTCAGCAGCATCACCTTCTATGCCCAACCAATCTTCTCCCAGCCGATAGGCAACACCCGTCAAGGCACTCAATAGTAAAGGGATGAAAATAATCGGTGCAACTTGGCGGTGAAGTTTGCGAAATTTAGCGTTAACCATCTATTTATTATCCTATTTTTTAGATGTTTTGTTGTTGACAAATTAGATATTCTTGGACGAACGGGTAGGCAGAAACCGGGTTGTTTTGCGAAAATATTTCGTTGTTACCCGCAGATTCGGTAAAAAACCCGGTTTCTTTGGTCGAAGTGGGTAAGTCCTGTTGTGAAAAACCCGGCTTCGGCGCAAATCCTAGCATTATGAAAAAGTGAAATCAGCCGCGTTAATATTTCCAGCATTAACTCCTTTCAAGACTGCCAAATATTGACCCGTACTTGCTATCTGTAACAGAGTATCGCTAGCATAAATTCCAGTTCCTTGAGTGATATTAATGTTAGAAAATCCTAAGCCATCTTTCAGCTTCAGTATGTCTGCGCCTTTTTGAAAGTCCGTGATGATATCAGCGATATCGAGAGTATTTGTAGCCGATCGCCCTTCTAGCTCAAATAAATCCGAACCCATACCGCCGGTCAGAATATCTTTGCCCTTCCCTCCTTCGAGAATATCATTGCCTGCGCCGCCGTCAAGCGTGTCTTGACCCTTGCCTCCTTCTAGTTTATCGTTGCCGCTGTTGCCGCTCAAAATATCATTGCCATTGCGTCCTTTTAAAGCAACATTATTGCCAGGAATTCCTGTCAGGATGTCGTTACCATCTGTACCTTTAATTTCATTCTGATAGAAATTACCGCCACTTTCGTATCCCTGAGAGCTGATAGACAAACTGTTTATAACTGGGGTATAACTGGAAGAAGCAACAGGTTGATTGACCGAAAACCCCATCTCGTAACCGCTTTCACCACGGCTTTCGTAGCCTGAATTGCTGTTATTAATGTTGTAACGGCTGTCATTGCCACTTTCGTAGCCTGAATTGCTGTTATTAATGTTGTAACGGCTGTCATTGCCACTTTCGTAGCCTGAATTGCTGTCGCCACTTTCGCCACTTTCGCCACTTTCGCCCATTGAGAGTTGGTCTCTCTCCGATGATACTCGATCGACCTCTATGGAGTTATCTTTGGTCACATAGGACTGTCCCACGCCTGTCCAAATTTTAGTTTGGTTGCTCATCTGTTAGATCCTGGTTGTTTAACTCATCTACAATTACTGTGACAAAACAAAGTAAAGAACTCGGAAAGACCTAAAATTTATTTCATCCGCTTCCAAAACCTCCTCAATAGTCCTGGACGCACGACATCTATATCTCGTGTGAATGTAGGGGCTCTTGGCCCCGTGGTTGCCCTTATCCCTTGGTTTCTTGCGTAAGTCCTGCTCAACCTAAACATCAGCCCATTTTCGCAGCAAATTAGCAATGCTTTTGGATAGCAAGTCAAACTCCGCTGTCTTTCCAGACTTCTGAAAAAGGGTATCGCGAACCGTATCCAAATCAAATAGAATTTCTCGTTTGTGAGCATCCCGAACTAAACTCTGCACCCAACTCACCGCCGCTAGTCTTTCACCTTCAGTGACAGGTTCCACACGATGTAAAGTTGTAGTAGGATAAACAACCATTGAACCAGCATCAAGTTTAAAAGCTTGTTCGCCTTGGGTACTTTCAATCACTAATTCCCCGCCCGTATAAGTGGCTGGATCGCTGAGAAATAGAGTGAGAGATAAATCCGATCGCATTAGTTCTTCATCTCCCATAATCGCATTATCAATATGTGTCCCGTAGTACATTCCTCCCTGATAGCGACTAAACATAATGGGACGAATTGCTTTAGGGCGCGCCGCTATTTGGAATAAAGAATTGCGTTTTAGTGCTTGATTGACTAAATTTCTGAGTTCCTGAGTTGGAGCCGCATCATTTTTTAGTTGAGCATTATTTTTTACTTGTTGGGCGTACCAACCTGCTGTTAACTTCCCATCGACAAATTCAGCATTTTTTAGGCGATCGACAATTACTCGTAATTCCTCTGAATTCAGAATATTGGCCATACAGATAATCATTTGGGACACTCCTACAGGTTGCTAATGGACTCGCATTGTAGCAGCAATAAGGTAATGTCTGTGCAAACAATTTTTAGATGTTTTTGGTTCTTTCCGAGTTCTTTACTTTTTTCTGGGATAGTAGCAGTAATCACCCAGAATAACGCTTTTTGAAATATGCAAAATAAAACTAAGATTTGGCTCGGCATTGGAGCTTGCGTTTTAACCTCTGTAGCTGCTAGTGCGATCGCATCTCAGAATGATAGCAATGTTAATCAATTTTCCCCTATTTCTCTTTTAAGTAATGCTGCTAATTCATCGATGAGCAACAGCAAGCCAGTTAAACCGATCGTCTTAATGAGTAGCAGTGGCGGCGAACAAGGAGAAAGCGGCGAAGGAAAAAAACCAAAACCCCGGAAAAAAAGTAGTTTCACTTCTGAATTTTCATTGACAGATAGTAATGTCACAATGACAGCTTCCAAGGGCGGGGAAAAAGGAGAAAAAGGAGAAAAAGGAGAAAGCGGTGAACAAGGAGAATCTGGGGAGAAGAGTTAAGGTTTTCTATTAATATCAACTCTTAAGCTATAGCGATCCTAAATCATTTGCATAATTCTTGTAGGGGCAATCCCCCCGTGGTTGCCCAATCTCTCGGAGGGCGGGCACTCTTGGCACCGCCCCTACATATCTGCATGAATGATTTAGGATTGCTATACTGAGGAGAATTTTACTTGAAAACAGCTACCTACTCCTAGCTGACTGGTAACGCTAATTTCTCCTCGGTGGCTTTGGACAATTGCTTGGGCGATCGCCAATCCCATCCCCAAACCCCCTGCACGGCGATTTCTGGCTCGATCGGCTCTCCAAAATCTGTCGAAAACTAACTTGACATCTTCTGGAGCAATGCCGATGCCAGTATCCTCTACACTCACAATTGTCGATCGGTTCTGTCTGCTCAGAGAAACAGTCACAATTCCGCCCGCTGGTGTATAATGAATTGCGTTTCCGATCAAGTTAGAAAACAAACGAGTTAGCTGTGCAGCATCTCCCATTACAGACGTATCAATGGCTAAATTTGACTTGAGAACAATTTGCTTTTCTTGAGCTTGCAGTTCCCACAAATCTAGCAAATCCTCTAATAATTCGTCTAACGGAACCGCTATCCACTCGCGAACGATCGTGGCTGCTGGTGCATCCATTCTAGTTAATAAAAGTAAGTCTTCAACTAATTGAGTCATCTGTTTAGTAGCAGAGGCGATCGCCACCATTTTCTTAACATCGGCTGCATGAATTCTCTCAGGATGACTCTGCATAACTTCCACTGAGGTTTTAATCGCCGTCAGCGGACTTCTCAACTCGTGAGAAGCATCAGCAGTGAATTGTTTTAACTGCTGAAAACTATCCTCAATTGGCTTGAGAGATTGCTTAGTCAGCCACAAACCACCAACCGCAGTCAAGCTCAGGAAAATAATACTTCCATAACCCAAATTCCAGCGGAGTCTGCTGAGAACTTCTTCAACTTCTTTAGTAGATTCGCTGGTGCGAATATAACCTTTTAATTCTTGATTTTTATCATCATAATAAATGTAAACGGGAATTGTTGCCGACCGAATTTGCCCGTTTTGTATGGTTTGGAAACCCGATTTTATTATTACAGGCGGTAAAGTCTTGCCGGAATTTCCTAGCATTTCACCTGTTTCATTAAACCATTCTACAGATTGATCTGGTTCCCGCAGATTTTGCCAAGGAATGTCTAAGTCTCCGTCTTTATCTAAATGACGAGTTACTTTTTCGCGATCGAGTTCAATCTGAAAGTCATCATTGCGCTGTTCACTTTGTTGATGAGATAGATCGCCTTTTTTTTCTGGATGTTCAGAAAGGTGCTGCTTTTCGATCGCAACTAAACTGTGAGAAGCTGCTTGAGCCAAAACCTCCAATCGCTGGTCTAATTCTTGATAAAGACTGCTGGCAAATAATTCATAAACAGCAATAGCAGAAGTTCCTAAAATAGCTACCATCACTGTTAAGTAAGATAGCAATAAACGCCATCCCAAAGCTTGAAATTGGGGATTAGAGGTTTTGGTTGAGCCGATAACCCATGCCATAAATAGTCTCAATAAAATTAGCTGGTGCGCCTGCTGCTTTCAGTTTTTGTCGCAAACCCCGGAGATGAACTTTTACGGTTTCTTCTCCTGGCGAGTCTTCAAAAGCCCATATATGGTCTAGGATAGCACTCCGTGTTAAAACGCGCCCTCCTGTTCGCAGGAATAATTCTAGCAAACTGTACTCCTTTGGTGTAAAGTGCAGCAAATTATCGCGATAAGTAACTTCGCAGGTATTCGGGTTTAAACGCAGATTTTCCCACTCTAATACTGGTGGCAAAGTTGTACTTCCCCGCCGCAGTAAGGCTCTAATTCTTGCTGCTAATTCTGGCAAATCAAAGGGTTTAACGACATAATCATCTGCTCCGGCATCTAGTCCTATGACTTTATCATTGCTGGTGTCTCTGGCTGTTAGCATGAGCACGGGGGTTTTTAAACCTTGTCGGCGCAAGCGCTGACACAGGGTGATTCCATCTATTTTTGGCAGCATCACATCTAGCAGAATTAAGTCATAGGTAAAAGTTTCTGCAAAGTTCCAACCTTCTTGACCGTCGGCGGCTATGTCTACGGCATAATGTTGGTCGGTGAGGGCTTCTGCTAATGCTTGAGCAATGCGATCGTCGTCTTCTACTAATAGAATCTTCATAGTTTACTGCTAAAATATTGTTGATTGTTGATTGTGATATCGCATAGTTTTTTTTCGGAATGATTAAACCTTAGTGTCAACAAACACCTCAGATCAATTTCGGCTGCGCCGGAATGATATAGAGGAGACTGCACGTGCCGTTTCCCTACCGTTATGAATTGGGAGACGGCACTGCCGTGTCCTGATTTCGGGTAATATTAATTCCGATGCAACCGGAAATGATATGAGTCAAAAAGTCGATCGCCCGCCATGCAAAATCCCGGAGCTTTGGTGACTGTAAAAGCAGCCATCAAACCCCCAGGATTTAATGTTTTCCTCTTAAACGAGGCTAAAATTGTAATCGGTTTGGCTTAATCAGCAGTAGCCAATTCGGTACTACCGCCGCCGCGCTTCCGCGTCAGGGTATTGAACAGCATTTGACCGACAGCTTTAATCAAATTGCCTTCTAACTCCATAAACATCTTCATGTTCATGCCAAAAGCTGCATTAGCTTCGTCAACAATGCGCTCTGCTGTAGCTTCGTCAATCGGCAATTCATTCATTGCCTGACGGTAGTTAGCTTTGAACTCTTTTTCATCAGGAATATCGTGGAATTCGTAGAAAGCAGTGCCTTCTCCCTCGGTAAGATTCATCCCCCGCTGAGCAATTCCCTTGAGGATTTGTCCGCCGGATAAGTCGCCTAGGTAGCGAGTGTAAGATTGAGCTACTAACAGTTCCGGTGCGGTAGCCGAGATTTCATGAATCCGCTGCACGTAGGCTTTAGCGGCTGCTGACGGAGCTACTTGTTCGCGCCAATTGGCACCGTAGTAGTAGAACAAATCTTGCTCTAAGCTTTGTTTGCGATTCAACTCAGAAAAGTAAATTTTTGAAACAACCGGATGCTGCTTTTGGCGTTCCATTTCCTCTTCCATTGCCGAGTAGACAAAGTAGAGGTTTCCTACTAACTTCCGGTAAGAAGTTTTTTCTACAACGCCTTTTAAAAAGCACTTGACAAAACCAACGTTTTCTGCCATTGTGTGAGACTTTTTGGTTCCCTCACGCAATTTTGTCGCTAAATTGATGCTCATGCTATACTGCCTAACCTTCTATTTTTGTGGTAGCTGATGGATGCGCCAAAAATCTAAAATTTACCTAAGCACTTACCTTAGAGCAATTTGATGAGAGATTGTATTAATTTTTATAACAAAAGTTGGCAGCAGTCAGTTGGCAGTTGGCTCCGAAAGCAGTTGACAGTTGACTCCGAAAGCAGGAAAGCAGTTGGCAGTTGACTCCGAAAGCAGTAGTCATCAGTCATTCAGTAGCCATCAGCCATCAGCCACTAACTAATGACTAATGACTAATGACTAATGACTAATGACTAATGACTCATGACTCATGACTCATGACTAACTTAGATGTCCAAGTCGAGGAGGTTGAGTTTGGGGCCGTAGGTTTCGATGAATTCGCGGCGGGGGGCGACTCGATCGCCCATTAAGATGGTAAAGATGCGATCGGCCTCTGCGGCGTCTTCAATCTCCACCCGTTTCAGCGTGCGAGTTTCCGGGTTCATCGTGGTATCCCACAACTGCGTCGGCATCATTTCGCCCAAACCTTTGAACCGCTGGATGGTGTAGTTAGCATTCGCAGGGAATTCGTTACGGATCAGATTGTTCATTTCGCGATCGCTGTAACAGTAGTAATGATTGCGTCCCCGTTCTACTTTGTACAGAGGAGGGCAGGCAATATAGATGTAACCTTGTTCTACAAGGGCCCGCTGGTAGCGGTAGAAGAAGGTCAGCAATAGCGTGCGGATGTGGGCCCCATCTACGTCAGCGTCAGTCATAATTACTATGTGGTGATACCGCAATTGTCCAGGATCGAATTCCTCGCCTTTGATACCCAAACCCAGCGCTGTAATTAACGACTGAATTTCATTATTTTTGTAGATTTTGGCGTCATCGGTTTTCTCAATGTTGAGAATTTTACCGCGCAAAGGCAGAATTGCTTGGAATTGGCGATCGCGCCCTTGCTTCGCGCTGTTGTGTACAAAAACTCCCGCACCTAGTGCAAAGTTGTGGCTGTTAGGCACTTCGATGTCGTAAACATCGTGCCGTTCCTCTACAGCTTCGATCGACACAACGCGGTGGTTGTAGTTACGAACTGCTTGGCGAGCATATACTTCGTCACCATTAAAGTAGCGATCGCAAAACGTCTCATACTTCAACAAACACTTGTCTTTTTTTGTCCTCCGATAAATATTGTAATAATCTACATTAATCCAGCCCCATTTCAATTGAACAGTCTTCAATGCTTCCAGAGTTTTGCGGTAATAAGTTTCGTCCAAAGCTGCTTTGCGTTTGCGGCGAAACTCCGGCGTCCACTGTTCCTTAGTTTTTTCGCGCCGCCAGTCCAGCAACTCCTCATTTTGCCACTGTTCTTTGGCAAATTGCGAATGAGCCTCCCGCGCTTCAGGATTGTTAGCAAAATGATTGCGAACCCTTTCCGACTGAGCTAAGCGGTTTTCTTCAGAACTCCAATACTCTTGCTGCGCTTGGTTGAGCTGTTCATTATTTTGCTCGCGATAATCTTCATTAGTGTCGTAAAACTCACGCCACTTGCTCGTCATGTAAGCTTTATACTCTTCATCTTCCCACTGAGCCTTCGCCTGTTCCGAGAGAATTTGCCTGGTTTCAGGCTGCTGCATCCGCTCTTTCATCATGGCCCGAAATTCATCAGTCATGTGAGCTTGACGGCTCTTTTCAATGACATCCGGCCTGTGCAATGTTTTCTCAAGGTTGGCGCGGTGTAAAGCCAAGTGTTCCTGAGCAGGTAGCCGCTGAATATTGGTCGGATTGTTGTTGAGTTTGTTGAAATCAACGTGATGGCGGTGGTTGCCATCTGATGATTGATACACCTCATGTTTCAGGTTGTAGAAATCCGATAACAAATGACTGTAAATCCACTTGTCGCTGTTGGGATTCCAAACCATTTCGTAACCGTTAAGTCCCTGCCCATTTTGGTTCTTTTTAGACAACTGGCGGTTGAGAGGCATTAAGGAATCGTCCGGTGTCAGCATCGCTGCTGCTTTGTAAGTGCCATCCCGCAACATGAACGGATGATCTGGAGTACAAGTGATTGTCTCCCCATTGTCTAATGTCAATTTGATAACCTCAGCATTTGCTTTAGTCATGCGAGCATTGGTTATCCGCTCAAACCCGATGTTTCCACTCTCGCGAATGGTGTAGCAAAAGTGTTCTTTACCTTCTGCTTGTTCGTCAACTATCTCTTTGAAGGTTTTTGTTGTGCCATCCGCTAATAATATTTTCTCCGAAGAAAGAAAACAGCCGCCGGCTGAATCCCCCTCAACCAGGTATATCTCAGACAGGGCAGGGTCTCTGGAGCTACAGTCCGCTAATTTTCCGGGCAAAGGAGACGATTCTAAGACGGATTTTCGGCGAACTAAATCGCGGGCGCGGCGGGCTGCTTCTGCGGCTTTAAATGCCTGAATTGCTTTTTCCAAAATAGCGTCGGCTACTTGGGGGCGAAATTCCAAATATTCTGTCAATACTTCGCCTACCAAGGAATCAACTATTCCTCGGACTTCGGTATTTCCTAGCTTTGTTTTGGTTTGGCCTTCAAATTCTGGGTCTGGGACTTTGACGGAAATCACGGCTGTTAAACCTTCGCGGACGTTTTCGCCGGCGAGGTTGGCTTCGTTTTCTTTGATTTTGTTGCGCTTGCGGGCGATCGAATTCATCGTGCGCGTCAAAACAGCCTTCAAACCTTCTAAGTGCGTACCGCCGTCGATCGTCCGAATGTTGTTAGCAAAACCCAGAACGTTGTCGCTAAAAGCATCGACGCACCACTGCAAAGCCACTTCTATCTGCACGTTGTTGCGTTCTCCTTGCACGTAGATCACTTCTTCGTGCAGGGGCTGCTTTTCGCGGTTCATGTAGGCGATATATTCCTTGATTCCGCCCTCGTAACAGTATGTTTCGATGCGAGGTTCGCTACTTTTGAGCAGTTCCAAACGGTGGTCGCTAAACGTAATTCTCACGCCCGCATTCAAGTAACCCAATTCTCGCAAGCGCCCCGCGAGTATAGTGTAATCAAATTCAATGCCAGTGCTAAATATTTGAGTATCTGGCAAGAAAGAAACTGAAGTGCCGGTGCGAGTGCCTTTGTTGGGCTTGGCATTAAGTTCAGTAACTGGAAAGCCTCTTTCATAGCGCTGTAAATGTTCTTTTTGGTCGCGCCAAACTGTCACTTCTACCCACTCGGACAGCGCGTTAACAACAGAAATACCTACACCGTGCAATCCTCCAGAAACCTTGTAGCCACCACCGCCAAATTTACCGCCGGCGTGGAGTACAGTCATTACTGTTTCTATTCCCGATTTGCCAGTCTTAGCAACGATGCCGGTCGGAATACCCCGGCCGTCGTCTGTCACGGTAACGGAACCGTCGGCGTTGAGGTCAATCTCGATGTGAGTGCAGTGGCCAGCCAGCGCCTCATCGATGGAATTGTCCACAACCTCGTAAACTAGATGGTGGAGTCCTCGCGGGCCGGTGGTACCGATGTACATCCCCGGTCGTTTGCGGACTGCTTCGAGACCTTCGAGAACTTGAATCTGATCGGCGCTGTAGCTGCTGGTCATACAAAAATAGCTCCAATAATGAGGCCTTAAGCCCCAAAAGCTTCTAAAATGGGAAAACTCCTAAAATTATAGCACAAAACCGTTAAAGGCGCTGCTAGGGCTTTCTGAATGGAAATTTATCGGGGGGACGGAGGGGGAATTGTTTTGAGATTGCTTCGGGATGGACGAAGCGTAGCGCCGTCAATTAGCTGAAGAAGAGAGGATTCGGGGATTTGACGGTTTTTATAGGGAAATGCAATATGTTTTTTAAGTGTGCGACGGCTTATGTTTAGATTAATTACGATTTGCGGGGCGACGGCGACGGGGAAGTCTGGAGTGGCTGTGGAAGTGGCCGATCGACTGAAATCTTCGATCTTGAGTGCAGACTCCCGTCAAGTGTACCGCGAATTTGACATCGGAACGGCAAAACCGACGGCGAGCGATCGCGCGAATGTACCGCATCACTTAATTGACATCTGCGATCCGACGGAAACTCTAACACTCGCAGAGTACCAGCAGCAAGCTCAAAAAATAATTGCTGCTGTTGATTCTCCTATGTTGTTGGTTGGAGGAACTGGCTTGTATATTAAGTCGATCGTCCGTGGTTTGAAAATTCCGAGGGTAGGGCCGATTCCCGAATTGCGATCGCAACTTGCCGAACTCGGACAATCTCAATGTTACGCGATGTTGCAGCAGGTCGATCGCCCGGCCGCCGAGAAAATTCACCTCAACGATTCCTTCAGAACCTTAAGAGCACTCGAAGTATTTTATGTCACCGGGCGCTCTATTTCGGAACAGCAGGGCGAAAATCCTCCCAATTATCCTATTCTACAAATAGGGTTGGATTGTGATATTGATGTTTTGGGCGATCGAATCAAACAGCGCACCGAACAAATGCTAGAACGCGGTTGGCTGGCTGAAGTAGAATATTTGTGTAAAAAATACGGCTGCGACTTACCGTTGTTGAACACCCTGGGCTATCAGGAAATCAAACAATATTTAGCTGGCGACATTAAGCTGGAAGAAGCTAAAGAATTAACAATTTTGCACACGAGGCAATTTGCCAAGAGACAGCGGACATGGTTTCGAGCGTATCCTGAAATTGAATGGTTTGATGTTAGCGCGCCAGATTTACTGGAACGAGTGTGGCAGAGAGTGCAAGAGTTTATTGTTAATAACTAACCGTAGGGTTCGTCAGCGGGCTGAATGTTTTGATTGCTTACTCAAGATTTTTTCCCCGCTGACGCACCCTACAATAACACGCCCGTAGGGTGCGTCAGCGGGCTGAATGTTTTGATTGCTTACTCAAGATTTTTTCCCCGCTGACGCACCCTACAATAACTTTATTCCGCAGAAATGAAAGGACTGAAGTCCTCACTACAAACCTAATAATTTTCAATTAAAGAAACTATCTGAGCATAATCAAAATCCTTTGCCAAAAAAGCTAAAGCCTCAGCCACAGATTCATCTATCTCGCGAATTTCCTCTATGCAACTGTCAACTTTATTCATATCGCAAAGGCTGGAAGCTGCCAATAACTCCGCCAACAATTCAGCGGGCAAATCAGCTAAAACCGACCGACTCAAAGCAGCTTGGATATCGACTTTAGTCAAATCATTGTTGCTAGCAGGTTCGTCATAAATAAAATTCACGCCAATATGTTTGTGAAGGGCATCAAATATGTCTGCTTCCCGGAACGGTTTGCGGATAAAGTCATCGCAGCCAGCTAAAGAAACAACCGCTCTTTCTTCTTCTAAAACACTAGCAGTTACAGCAATAATTGCAGTAGCTTGACCTTTAACAGTGCCTTTAATTTGTTTAGTGGCTTCGTACCCGTCCATGACCGGCATTCTCATATCCATCAAAATTAAATGCGGTTCCCAATCATTCCAAATCTCAACAGCTTCTTGACCGTTACAGGCTTCTTTAAGTTCAAAACCGAGAGGAGAAAGCAGTTTGAGCAGCAGCAAATTATTGCTGGGTTTGTCATCAACAATCAAAATTCGATACTTAGGTTGATTCGGTGCGAGGCAAATCACTTGTACCGCCGTCTTTTTGCCTTCTATTTCCCTGGGATCGATGACACTAATTTGAGTGTCGAATACAAAAGTTGTTCCGACTCCCAATTCTGAAAAGACACTCATCTTGCCCCCCATTAACTCTACAAAATTGCGGCTGATTGGCAGTCCCAAACCAGTGCCTTCTTGGGAGTTCTTACCAGTTTGGGTTTGCACAAAAGCTTCAAAAAGACTATCTAATTCATCGGCGGCGATACCGGGCCCAGTGTCGGAGATTGCAAAATTCAGGAAGCACAAAGATGCAGAATCTAAATCCTTAGGATTTTCGGGCTGGCTAATTTTATATTTTTCAAGACTCTGATTGGCGGGAATATTTAAATTTTCCCACTTGTCCGCAACATTAACAATGTTATCGGGTTTTAGCCTGCTTGGTTCTGGTTTGAGGTTGACTTTTACTGAAACTCCTCCTGCTTGAGTAAATTTGAGAGCGTTGTTGAGCAAATTTATTAAAACTTGTCGCAATTTGACTTCATCTGTGCGGACGTATCTGGGAACCTCGGGGCTGTATTCTACTATTAATTGCAGTTTCTTGTCGTCAGCTTTGATATGGAACATATCTTCTATATCGTCGATAAACTGATAAAAATCAAAGTTTTTACAGTTGAGAACAGTCCGACCAGCTTCTATTTTTGATAAATCTAATACTTGGTTAATTAAAGTTAGCAAATGGTCGCCGCTGCGAGTAATAATTGCGACATTATCTTGATGCTCTTTGGGTAGATTTTGGCTGCGGAGCATGATTTGAGAAAAACCGAGGATGGCGTTGAGGGGAGAGCGCAATTCGTGACTCATGTTGGCTAAAAAGCTGCTCTTCGCTTCGTTGGCTACTTCGGCTTTTTTCTTGGCAAGAGCGAGTTCCGATGTGCGCTCTTCTACTTTTGTTTCTAAGGTGCGGTTGGACTCTGCTAGATTAGTATAAAGTCTGGCATTTTCTATGGAGATGGCTGCCGAGGCTGATAAGACTTTCAGCAGTTCTAATCTGTCTGATGTAAATGCTCCTGCGATCAGGTTGTTTTCTAGGTAAATTATGCCGATAAGTTGACCTTGGTTCAGCAGCGGCGCGCACAATATTGATTTGTTTTGATGCTGTTTGATATAGGGGTCGCTGTTAAAACTTTTGCTGGTAAATGCTTGGTTTAAAACTACTGTTTCTCCGGTACGGGCGACATAATTAACAATCGATACTGGTAGGTTATTATCTATAGGTATTGACTGCAATACCGCAATGTTGTCGGAATCGATCGCACCCGCAGCTTCGATTAGCAATTCGGAATAGTTGTCAATATCTGAGTCGGAATGGAAAATCAAATAGCCTCGTTGTGCTCCGGCATTTTCCATCAGTATTTTCATCAAAGAAGCCAGCAACTTATCCAAGAGGATTTCGCCAGAAATGGCTTGACTGGCTTTCACTACCGCAGCTAAATCTAAAGCTGAACTTTCTAAACCAGGGGTGTTTAATTGGCTGGCTATAGTTACTGTACTGCTATCATGAAATTGAGTTTGTGATGTGGATTTTATTGATAATTCTGGGTGAGTTGCTTCTAACTTTTCTAGTTTGCGTTTGGCGCCCCAAATTAGATAGTTGTAGTGCGCTTTTTTGAGGTAAATTTGGGCAAATTCTGCTTTACCTTTGCTCAGCCAGAAATTGGCTGCTAATTCTGCGGCTAGGGCTTCGTTTTGGATAAATTCGCCGTCTCTGGCTGAAGCAATGGATCGATCGTACAAATCGATCGCCTCCATCTCCTTACCCGCAATCCGCGCCATCTCCCCAGCCACCAATAAGTATTTATGCTCAAAGTTTTCTGGACAGCGATCGGCCCAGATTTTCATCTGTTTTTGATTGGCTTTCAGCTTTCTCAGGTATTTTTGCCGATCGCCCTTGGAAGCTTGCGCGTAAAGTGCAGCTAAAGTTAGCGAGTAATAAAAATTATGTTCGGCTACAATAATTGTACCCATCGCCAAACCCAATTTTTTCTCAGCAAGTTCCACAGCATAACTGAGAGCTTCTGCATACTTTCCGTACAAATACAAAACCTGGCATTTCAAAATTTGATAGCCGCAAATCGCCAAAAAACTGCCTTGATTAGAACACCGATTTAAATATTGCCGCTCGCTAATTTCGCCATTAGAAAACACCTCACAATCAGAAGTTTCTCCCAGTAAATTAAACAGAGATATCTGACAGCCGAGTAAATAATCAGTAGCAATTTGATTGTTAGTTTTAAAGTTAAACAGCAGAAAATTCCACACTTCTACACGCAGAGATTCGAGATTTTTGCCCTGGGCGATAGAATACATCATTTTGTAAAGCTGAATGTAACCTGCAAATTGCAATTCGCCGGATTCTATACCCGCTTGATAGCCGTTATTGCTAATCGAATCCGACAGTTTTAGAGGCTGTATCCAGTGATTTAAATGAGCGACAAGCATTTCCGATGCCTTGCATTTTTGAGTCAAATCGTGAAAGCGATCGCTCAAATTGAGAGCTAACATCCCAAACTCGTATCCCGATCGACAATCAGCCCTCGCAGCCGACAAAACCAAGCCGTAGCAAGCATAGCTGTAAGATGATTCCGGCACCGGGCCGTATTTCAGAGAAAGATTGACAGATTTTGTAACAACTAATTGGTAAAGTATCGGATTGGAAAACAAACTCGCGGGAATAATTTTATCCAGAAGTTTCATCGCGGTTCTTTTTTCCGAAATCGTCATTTCCGGTACGTGCAGCAAAGCAGCAATTGGGCGATCGCCTAATTGCGCTTCTGCGGCTGCTAGTTCGGCTCTGCGAGCTTGCAGCAACTGTTTTTGAGGCAGCTCAACCCCCAACAAACGCAAGCCCTGGCGTCCAAATTCAATTGCTTGCTCGTATTCGCCCAACATGGTATGCAGCGTAATTAGGCGATCGAAAAATTCCGCTTTTTCCACCGCCAATTGCAACTGCGGCAGTGCCAAATTAATCAAAAATTGCGATCGCTCGAAATTGCCTAGCAGATAATTTAATTCCGCAGCTTCCAGATACAACTGTCTCGTCAAATGATATTCAGTTTCCCAGCTATCCGCAGCCAAAAGCTCGATCCCAAAGCTCAAATACTTGACAGCAGCCGCGTAAGCTGTAGCAGCTTTGGCTTTTTTACCAGCTAAAAGATTGAGTTTGGCAATTTTATCTCTTTCCGTGCGATCGATCTTTAGCGCTAACTCCCATTCTCTCGCCTCTTCTTTCGCCCCAGCCGCCAGATTTAACTGATCGACAATTTCAAAAAGCTCCTCCGACAAATCTTCACCATCGCTATTATCCAATAACAAGCGACCGATTTGCAAATGAACCGCTTTTTTCTGCCCTTCGTCAATCAAAGCATAAGCCGCTTGTTGCACGCGATCGTGCAAAAACTTGTACTCTTCAAACAACAGTTCAACATCCAAATCTGACACCGGGAAAATCAAACCAGCTTCCAATGCCGGATTCAAATCTGAGAAAACCAAATCTGGGGATTTTTCACAGATTTTGGATAAAGTAGTTAAGTCAAAAGATGCCCCAGCACAAGCTGCCAAACGCAAAATATCTTGCGTTGCTTCCGGCAATTTTCTTAAATTGTTTACCATCAAATCTACCACATTGTCAGTGATATCCATTGCTTCTATTTGAGCAATATCCCAATGCCAAAATCCTCCAAAACCTCTATTCTTTAGGCTATTTGGTTCCCGAATGGATAGCTCGCCAGATTCTCCGAAACTAAAATTTATCAAATTTTCCGAATGCAGGGTTTTGAGAAATTGATTGACAAAAAAAGGATTGCCGTGAGTTTTGCATAACACCAATTCAGCCAAAGATTGCACAGATATAGCATCGGCACACACAGTCTCAGCTATCAACTCGCTAATATCTTCAATAATCAAATCAGCTAAATAAATAAAATCAATTGTAGCGCCTTCTTTTTGCATTTCATCCACAGCAATCATTAAAGGATGATGGGCGCTGACTTCATTGTCTCGATAGGCTCCAATCAGCAATAAATATTGTGTATCAGTATCCACTACCATCAACTGAATTAAATTGAGAGTAGCTGCATCTACCCACTGCAAATCGTCCAAAAAAATCACAAGGGGATGTTCTGGCGAACAAAACACGCGAATGAATTTTTCAAACACAAAATAGAAACGAATTTGTGCTTCATTTGGCCTTAACTCTGCTACCTGGGGCTGTTTGCCGATAATTAATTCTACTTCGGGAATTACATCAATAATTACTTGACCGTTTGCACCCAATGCAGTTAAAAGTTTAGTGCGCCACTCATCGAGTTTTGCGGAACTTTCGGTTAGCAGTTGCTGTACCAATCCCGAGAAAGCGCTAATAATCGCTGAATAGGGAATGTCGCGCTGAAATTGGTCAAATTTGCCGGAAATAAAATAGCCGCGTTTTTCAGTAATTGGTTTGTAAATTTCTTGTACCAGCGATGATTTCCCAATGCCGGAATAACCCGCAACGAGCATCATTTCGCTTCCAGTAAAATTGTGTTCGGGGTTAGCAACTCGCTCGAATGCTGCTAGCAAAGCCTGCACTTGCGCCGCCCGCCCGTAAAGTTTTTGAGGTATTTGAAATCGATCGGAAATATCTTCTTTAGCTAAAGGAAACTCTAAAATAGTTCCTGTTGTTTGTAATTGACGCAGACATTCTTCTAAGTCTGCTTGAATTCCCCAAGCACTTTGATAGCGGTCTTCGGCGTTTTTTTCTAACAGTTTCATTACTATTTCTGAAACTGCGGCAGGTATTTCGGGATTTATTTTGTCGATGGGTAAGGGCTGTTTTGCAATGTGAGAGTGTACCAATTCCATTGCATCTTTGGTGTCAAAAGGCAACTGATTGGTTAGGAGTTCGTAAAAAGTAATGCCGAGGGAATAAAAATCTGTACGGTAATCTAGAGAACGGTTCATTCTCCCGGTTTGTTCCGGTGAAATGTAGGCTAAAGTTCCTTCTAAAATATTGGGATTTTTGATCGCGGGAGTTTCGCGGGTTAACAGGGTGGAAATGCCGAAGTCGATGATTTGGATTTTCCCGGTTTTTTGGTTGAGAATAATGTTGGCTGGGTTGATGTCTTTGTGGATGATGTTTGCTGCGTGAATTTGTCCTAATATTGCGGCGGCTTGTATGCCGATATTGAGAAATTCAGACAGGCTAAAGCTTTGCTGTTCCTGCATTTTTTTCAACGAGAAACCGCCAAAATCTTCTAAGATTATAACGAGAGTGTTGCGATATTTTTGTAAGTCGTAGGCTTTGATGACTCCTGGCAGGTTGAGGATTTGCAGAATTTTGTATTCCTGTCGGTAGCGGACTATTTCGCCGGGAGTTGGATAGTCTTCGTTGAGCAGTTTGAGAATGATTGGCTGTTGATTTTGTTCTCTGATAGCTCGATAAACTGTTGAATTAGAATTTTCGTATATTTTATTTAATGTTTGAATGCCGGGAATTTCAAGCATTGTATATTTTTCCTTTTTTATTAATTGGAAATTAAATGAGAATAAGACCGGGCATAGGGCATAGGGCATAGGGCATAGGGCATAGGGCATAGGGCATATCTCACCATGCTTGAGAACCGCTATAGAATAAGACCGGGCGGTTGAAACCGCCTCTATACAGGCAAAACCCGGATGGTGCGCGGGTTGAAGAGTCGGCGGTTGAAATTAGGTTTTTTCTTCTGTCCGCGCACCATCCGGACATCGTTTGTGTAGACGCGGTTTCAACCATACGTCCTATCTGGGTGTGAAATTTCGCTAACTGTAAAGACTTGCGACATATTCGCCGTAACCGTTATAGGGCAAAGTTGGGCGAGTTTCCCACGACCAACTGTTACCGGGGCCGACTACTCGTTCGCTGGCTTGCGACCATCTGGGGTGCGGTTTGTCGGGTTCGACATTGGCTTCAAAGGCGTATTCGTTGGGGCCGATGGTATTCCAAAAAGTGGCGGGCTGTTGTTCGACAAATTCAATTTTAACGATCGACTTTGCGCCCTTAAAACCGTATTTCCACGGAATCACCTGCCGCAGGGGCGCCCCATTTTGTTTGGGTAAGCGTCGCCCGTACAATCCTGTGGCAAAAAATGCTAAATCGTTGGCCATTTCCTCGATTCGCATACCTTCGGTATAAGGCCAGGGATAAAATTGCGACATCAAACCGGGGCCGGGAGTGATTTTTGAGTCGTAAAATGAGGTGAAGCGAACGAATTTAGCATTCGATTGCGGTTCGACATCAGCCATGAGTAATTTCATGGGAAATCCGACCCAAGGAACTACCATCGACCAGGCTTCTACGCAACGAAATCGATAAACTCGTTCTTCGATGGGAAATTTTTTGTGGAGGTCGTCAATATCGTAAGTGCGGGGATTTTTGACTAAACCAGTTACTTCTACTTTCCAGTTTTCGGTTGGTAAAGCTTGGGCGGCTTGCCAAATAGATTTTGTGCCGCCGTATTCGTAAAAGTTGTTATATTTTGTAGATAAGGCTTCGTCGGTAATTGCCCGATCGACTTTTGCAAAAGCCGGATTCCGGGTCAATCCAGTGTAGGCTTGGGTTGAGCTTTTTTCTAGAGCAGTTTTTGAGCTGTCATTGCTTTGACATCCTGTCAGCGGTAACAGGGAAGCCGTCACGCCGGCGCCAATTAAATTGGTCATGAAGCGGCGGCGGTTGAGAAAGGCTGTTTCTGAGGTAATTTCTGAGTCGGGAATTTCCCAAGGTTTGGGAATGCGAATTAACGGCATAGTTCAGTTAACAGTTGACAGTTGACAGTTGACAGTTGACCGCTTGAGGGCTACCTCTCCATAAAAGGAAGAGGATTGAAACAGTGAATAATTTTGTTTTATTTCCCCCGTTGAGGAGGAGGCTTTAAACCATTATTCTTCGTGATAGTTAAAAGTTAGTAGTTAGTTTGGCGAAAGTTGCCAAAATTTCAATTTTTCACTTGATTGGAAATTTGAAATTGACTCCCTTGCCGCAATTACTATATCTACAATGACAGTATACCGTAATTCGTTGATAACGAACCCAGCCGAGCAATCATGTTCGGTGCGATCGACTTATTCAACTAAATGAGCAGGAGTCCCGGGTTCTACTTCCAGGTGAGCGTGGGGAGGAATGCGCGTGAGTGAAGAGCTCCGCCCCGAACCAAAACGATAGCTTTAGACGCCGGAAGGTGAGGGGCGGTCGGCTCACTGTGTAAATTATTTTGCATCACTACTTGCATCTTCTGTGTTCACGAGATACAATCTTATCAGAGTTTGTGAAAAATAATGCCCCAAGTAATCACTGCCAAACTAAAGTTAAACTTGAACGCCGAACAAAAAGCTTTGGTATCGATGACTACTTTGGCTTATCGTGATGCCTTGAATTATACTTCACAAATTGCTTTTGACGAAGGCAAAACCAGTAACGGTCTTAGGTTGCAAAAAGCAGTCTATAACGAATTGCGATCTCGATTTGGACTCGGTGCTCAGATGGCTTGCAACGTACCAAGACAAGTGTCGGCAACCTACAAAACCCTCTGGACTAAAGTCAAGCAATCTAACGATGCTATTGCCAAAGGATACACCAAGAAACGATACAAAGGACTAGACAAAGTTCCTAAGTATGTTTCTAGAACCTGCACCTTGAACTATCAGCGTGACTACTCCTTTAAGGCTGAGCAACGTGTAAGTATTATCACCCTACAAGGTCGAGTTGTAGTTTCGTATGACGGCTATAACAAGCACTTGGCATTGATTGCCGGCGTGGCCAAGATTGGGGCGGCAAAGATTGTTTATCAGCGCTCTTCCAAGACTTACTATTTAATGGTGAGTATTGAAGTAGCCGCCCCGGAAATTGACCCATTGAAAATGACTAGAGTTTCTGGTGTTGATGTGGGGATGCGCTACCTTGCGGTAGAAACAGACTTGCAAAATAAGTCGAAGTTCTATTCAGGGAAAAATGCTAGGCATAAAGCTAACCGCTATCACAAGGCTAGACAAACTCTTCAGCGTAAAGGCACTCGCTCGGCAAAGCGCAGATTAATCGCTTTGTCAGGAAGAGAAAGACGGTTTATCGCTGACGTGAACCACCAAATTAGCAAGGAAATTGCTAAGCCTAACAGTTTAATCGGGCTGGAGAACTTGACCGGAATCCGGGAGAGAACCAAGTCTAAGTCTGGCAAAAAGGCGAGCAAAAAACAGCGGAAAGCTAATCGGAACAAAGCTAAATGGTCTTTTGCCGAATTGCATGGCTATATCGACTACAAAGCTAATCTGAATGGTTCTTTGGCTACTAAAGTGCCAGCGCATTATACTTCGCAAAGTTGTCCGAAATGCGGGCATACTTCGACAGATAATAGACCGAAGAAAGGACTATTGTTTCGTTGTGAATGTTGCGGACACGAGCTTCATGCTGATTTGGTAGGTGCGCGAAATATTGCCATGAGAACGTTGCTTGTTCGGCAAGACTGGACGAGTACGGGGAGCGTGTCAGCATCCCCTGATGTGTCGGGCTGTGAAACTAAAGCTGAGATTCTCCAGAGATTCTCGGAATTG
Source organism: Microcoleus sp. PH2017_12_PCY_D_A (assembly GCF_020738565.1). Taxonomy (NCBI): domain Bacteria; kingdom Bacillati; phylum Cyanobacteriota; class Cyanophyceae; order Oscillatoriales; family Microcoleaceae; genus Microcoleus; species Microcoleus sp. PH2017_12_PCY_D_A. The sequence goes on from NZ_JAEQCI010000015.1 coordinate 21,562, forward strand.
CGGTGGAGCTCAGATACAAGCCCACATCTCGTGCGGTACTCCGCTTGATGCTGGGTAGTTGACATTATTTAATTTGTCCACAGGAAGCGGCACGCACCGCCCCGCTTTCCTCCCCCACTCCTCCCTTTAAATCGGACGGGGGTCTCCAGCGGCAAGACAAATGAGTTACTGCATAAATCCCAATTGCCAGAATCCCAAAAATCTCGATCGCGCGACAGTCTGCACAAGTTGCGAGTCTAACTTGCTGCTAAAAGGGCGGTACCGAGTCTTTCACACCCTCGGTCAAAGTATCGCTTGCCGCACCTTCCTAGCAGCCGATGAAGACCAACCAGCGCAACCCCGCTGCGTCATTCAACAGTTCTGCGGCCCCGTGCCGTCAATCGCCGACGGTCAACACCAGTTCAACCGGACATTTTTGGGTTCTGCCTCAGTTCTCGACAAGTTGGGCAAACACCGGCAAATACCGAAACTGCTGGCATCTTTTGAAGTCGAAGGCTGCCAGTATTTAGTGCAAGAATACATTGAAGGGCGCAATTTGGCCGATCGGCTTTCGGAAAAAGGCGTTTTTAAAGAAATTCACATTTGGTATCTGCTGAGCGAGTTGTTACCAGTGCTGGAATTTGTCCACGAAAATCAACTGATTCACCGAGATATCAAACCGTCCAATATTATTCACCGCAAATCTTCCCAAACCTCCGCAGCAATAGTCGGGAAAGAGCATCTGGAGTCTTGGGAGGAGGAATCAGGGCTAATTTTAGTCGATTTCGGCGCCGCAATTCCTGCCAACAGCGGGCCACTGAAAACAGAAACAGTGACGGGTTCTGCCGAATACGCGGCGCCGGAACAAATTAAAGGTGAAGCAATTAAGAGCAGCGACATCTACAGTTTGGGCGTGACTTGCATTCACTTGTTAACGGGAATGTCGCCCTTTGATTTGTTTGACATCAAAGCCGACGCTTGGGCCTGGAGGCATTATTTGAAAGTACCGGTTTCGGCCAGACTCGGCCGCATCCTGGATAAAATGGTGCAGCGAGAACCATCAAAACGCTATCGATCGATCGAAGCAATTCTCACAGACATGAAATACGGCCCGACACCGATAGAGGTGATTGTCAGCAAACCCAAGTGGACTTTAGCTTTGTGGGGAGGAGCCGCAGTTGCCCTGATTTCAGTAATGCTGGGTTCTAGCTTGTCATCGACTGTACCGCAGGCATTCACTTCCAACGAGCCTGTTTCTAACATTCCCGATATTCGGTTCGACCCGCCCCCCATGCAGAATTTCAGCAGTGAGCCATCGCTGTCACGGCCGGCAGTGCGGACTCTGACGGAGCAAGACAAAAATCCGGTGTGGGCGGTAGCAGTCACTCCCAACGGCCGCGTCATAGTCAGCGGCAACAACGACGGCACAATTCACCTGCTGCACAAGCGTCACGGCAAAGTGCTCAAGGTTTTGGCAGCACATTTGGGGCCCGTGTGGTCGGTGGCAGTCAGTCCCGACGGCAGGACGATCGCCAGCGGTGGCGCTGACGGTACGATTAAACTGTGGAATTTCTATTCTGGCAAGTTAATTCGGACATTGGACGGACACACAGACGGTGTGTTCTCAGTGGTGTTCAGTCCCGACGGCCAAGCCCTGGCCAGTGTCGGTAAGGACAATACTTTGAAGCTGTGGCAAGTCGAAGGCGGGGCCGAGTTGCAAACACTCAAAGGGATAACCGACGAAGTGCATTCGGTAGCTTTCAGTGCCTATAAAGACACTTTGTTTGCTGGCAAAGGCGACGGTACGATCGAGATGTGGAATTGGAAAACAGGGGCATTCCAAGCCACTCTCACGGGTCATGTTGATGCTGTTTCAGCCCTTGCCATCAGCCCCGACGGTACAATTTTGGGCAGTGGCGGCTGGGACAATACGGTGAGGATTTGGGATATCACCACGGATCACGGGCCCGAACCGTCGGGTGAGGTGACTTTTGCCGATCATACCGATCGAATTGGGTCTGTAGCTTTCAGTCCCGACGGCGCGACGCTAGCCAGTGCCGATTTGAGTGGAACTATCAAGCTGTGGGCGATGGATGGCGGGGAGCAAGGCACGCTGAAAGGTCATTCTACTTGGGTGGAATTGGCTTTTAATCCTCAGGACAAAACTCTGATCAGCGGTAGTTATGACGACACGATTAAGGTGTGGCAAGTGTCTCCTTAATTTGTGCGATCGATTGTCCGGGCGATCGAGTTAAATCAAGGTACGTAGTTGCGATGCAAGCGCTCTTAGGAATGAGAATTAAATAACTTAAAATTTTTATTGTTCTTGTGGGATGGGCGGGGGAACCCGCCCAGAACTGGTTCTCCCGCCCATTCCACTTTCAAGAGTGAAGTTATTAAATTTTCGTTCCTTATCTATATCAAAGAGCGCTTGCATCGCAACTACGTACCTAAAAATCAACCCCAATAAAAGTGCCAATTGCGTCCAAGTAGGACATAATGAACGGCAAGATTTTTGTAAATTAACGAATACGCGGGAATTTGAGGCGTTGTATCCGCACCTGTCAAATAACCCTAATAATATAGGTTCGTAGTGAGGACTTTAGTCCGCAAAATGCTGCGGACTAAAGTCCTCACTACGAACCGTTTTTCACCAAAAAAATATGGATTTAGAGCCAAAAAATCAAGACCAACAGCACCCGCAATACAAGCGCGATCGAGCCAGTGTCAATACTTTATTAGCCGGAGAACCAACCGATCACAATTTATCAGAATTAGCAAGATTAATCATTCGCTATAAAGGATTTCCCGGCGCTAGAGATATCCAAGCCGACTTAAAAACAGCCCTGCAACAATGGAATCATACCGAAGAAACTCTGTACGAACAAACCCGCAAAATTCACGCTACAGGTGAAGTTTACAGGCGACTAAAAAGCGATCGAGAAGATTGGGCTTAATACAGTAAAATTGGTTCGTAGTGAGGACTTTAGTCCGCATCCAAAAAAGGACTAAAGTCCTCACTACGAACCGACATCGCACTCCGCCAGAATCGATCGGGACACAACAATCTTGTGTCCCGACAAAATCCCTCTAAACCATCTCAGCCGAAACAGGCATTGCAGGCTGCGGCTGGAACTGGAACAGCGAATAAACCACATTTCGGCGGATATCCGTCATCATGTCCAAAAACAGCTCGTAACCTTCAGTTTTGTACTCGATCAGCGGGTCTTTTTGTCCGTAACCGCGCAATCCCACAGACTCGCGCAAAGCATCCATTTGCTGCAAGTGTTCCCGCCACAAAGTATCAATTTGCTGCAAGATAAAGAACCGCTCAGCATCGCGCATCAATTCCGCTCGGATCGCATTAACTTCAGCTTCCTTCATATCGTAAGCATTGCGAACTTGTTCGTGGAGGAAAGTTTTGATTTCCTCAACAGACAAATCCTCTAATTGATCCGGAGTCATGTCAGCTAACAGATAAACAAATTCCTTCACCTTGCTGACGAGTTTTTCCAGTTCCCATTCTTCCGAAGGCAAATCGGGATTGATGTATGCTCCCACGATGTCGTCCATCGTTTGTTCGGCATACTTAATTACCTGTTCCTTCGAGTCCAAACCTTCCAAAACTCGGCGGCGTTCCGCATAGATGGCTCGACGCTGATTGTTCATCACTTCGTCGTATTCAAATACCTGCTTGCGGATGTCGTAATAGTAGGTTTCGACTTTTTTCTGAGCGCCTTCGAGCGATCGAGTCAGCATTCCAGATTCGATCGGCATATCCTCCTCAACACCGAACATCTTCATCAAATTACCGACCTTTTCGCCGCCGAAAATCCGCAGCAAATTGTCTTCCAAACTCAAGAAAAACCGCGTTGAACCGGGGTCTCCTTGCCGTCCCGCCCGGCCCCGCAACTGATTGTCAATCCGGCGCGATTCGTGGCGTTCCGTGCCGATAACGTGCAAACCTCCCAACTGCACGACTTCATCGTGTTCGGTGCTGGTAAAAGCATCGTATTCGCTGCGAGTACGATTGTAAGCTTCCCGCAATTTTTGAATTACGATGTCTTTTGTCGGCGCTTTTTCCGAGGCTACAGCGACGATGTCATCGGCTTGCAATTCCGAGAGCGATCGCTCGCCGTACTCCTTCACCGCCAATTCCACCGCCGCCTTGAGCATTTGCTCGGCCTCTTTCGATAGCTGCGTCGGGAAAATCTGCGCCGAAGCTTTCCAAGACTTGACCTTTTTCCCAGTTTGAGCAAAACCTTGAGCTGCGGGGCGGCCGCCCATACCGGGCGCTTGCACCAGCGAAAACCCGTCCTCATCATCGGGGCGCACGATCCGGGGCATCAAATACTCGCGCAACTTGAGGCGTCCCATGTACTCGGAATTACCGCCCAAAATGATGTCTGTACCGCGTCCCGCCATGTTGGTGGCGATCGTCACAGCACCTTTGCGTCCGGCTTGAGCGATAATTTCCGACTCCCGCTCGACATTTTCCGGTTTCGCATTCAGCAAATTGTGAGGAATCTTGAGTTCCCGAAGCAGCCGCGACAGCAACTCGGATTTTTCCACGCTCGTAGTGCCCACCAGCACCGGCCTACCGATTTCGTGCATTTCAGCGCAGTCTTGGGCGATCGCCTTCCACTTGCCGGCCTCTGCCTTGTAAACCATATCCGAAAGGTCGCCGCGACTGGGAATCCGGTTAGTAGGAATCAGCGTCACTTCCAGACTGTAAATCTTCTCAAATTCCGTTTCCTCAGTCTTCGCCGTCCCAGTCATCCCCGACAGCTTCGGATACAGCAAAAAGAAATTTTGATAAGTAATCGTCGCCAGCGTCTGAGTTTCCGGTTGAATTTCCGCGTGTTCTTTGGCTTCGATCGCCTGGTGCAAACCGTCACTCCAGCGCCGTCCCGGCATCACCCGCCCAGTAAACTCATCGACAATCACCACTTCGCGATCGAGATTGACGATGTAGTTAATATCCTTAATAAACAATTCCTTCGCCTTAATCGCATTAAAAATGTAATGCGCCCAAGGGTCAGCCGGATCGTACAAATCCGTCACGCCCAACAAATTCTCAGCTTCACCAAACCCTTCATCGGTCAACAGCACATTCCGCGCCTTTTCGTCAACCTCGTAATGTTCCTCATTTTCCTTTCTCAGAGCAGCAGCCACCTCAGCCGCCCGGATGTACTTCTCGCTGGGGCGTTCGACTTGACCGGAAATAATTAGAGGCGTTCTGGCTTCATCAATCAGCACCGAGTCAACCTCGTCAATCACGCAGAAATTAAAAGGACGCTGCACCACATCTTCCATGACAGTAGCCATGTTATCGCGCAAATAGTCAAAGCCCACTTCGCTGTTGGTGGCGTAGGTAATGTCGCAGTTATAATTTTTCTTGCGTTCCACCTGATCCATGCCTTGCTGGATCAGTCCCACAGTCAGTCCCAGGAAGCGGTGAACCTGTCCCATCCATTCGGCGTCCCGCCGTGCGAGATAATCGTTGACGGTGATGATGTGCACGCCTTTACCTTTGAGGGCGTTGAGGTAAGCTGGCAGTGTAGCTACCAGAGTTTTACCTTCACCGGTTTTCATTTCGGCAATTTGGCCTTTGTGGAGGATGATGCCGCCGAGGAGTTGGACATCAAAGTGGCGCATTCCTAAAACTCTCTGTCCCGCTTCCCGCACCACTGCAAAAGCTTCGGGCAAGATTTCGTCTAGGATTTCTTTCTCTTCGTTGAGAGATTTAGCTTTGGCCAGACGTTCTTGAAACTGGGCTGTTTTGCCTTTGAGTTCGTCGTCTGAGAGGGCGCGGATTTCTTCTTCCAAGATATTGATATCAGCTACCCAAGGCTGAAATTTTCTCAGTTTGCGAGCGTTGGGGTCGCCGAGTAGATTTTTAAACATGGCAGGAGAGGCAGATTTTTAATAATTTAGCTAGTAGCTTTCGGGGTTACGGGCTGTAGTGTGAGCCACAACGCTTACCTTCCCCGATTGTAGCAAGCATTGGCTCTGCTCAGGAGTCGAAGGCGTCTTTGGGGGCGATCGCTCGATTTTAGATTTTAGATTTTGGATTTTGGATTGAAGAATTGACTTCTCTTGTCCCTTGCTGATTAAGCAAATCATTTCCACAAACTATTGAGTAGGGGCGTTATGCGGGCAGTTTGTGGATTAGGTGTATAGCCCGAAGGCGGATGAGGAGATTTTAGAGCAACGAGAAGTCATTGTAATTATGTCATTCTGAGCGAACCGAAGAATCTCGCTCGATTCTTCGCGGAGTTTACTTGCAGAACCCTTCACTCCGTTCAAGGGTAAACTCCGGGTCGGGATCAGAATGACAGACAATAGATGCGTAAGTCCTGTAGTCAACAAAACGGTTACTGATTTTTATTGACTAACTTATAAGCTTGATAACCTCCGTAGGTTAAAAGTGCCCCTGCTGCCACAATTCCTCCAACTGAGAGAGTCACTCTTTGCAGCAACAATAGTTGTTGCTGTCGTTGTCAAGCCCAACCAACCTGCGACACCAGCAGCAGGCACTGTTGCAGTAGTGGCTATAGGTACGGTGGCAATTGTAATTGAACCCAATGACGAACCACCAAGTGCAGCGATTCCAGCGATCAACTCGTTTTTCATTTCTCTAACTATTGTGATAATTTTATATCTTATTTCATAATTTACTGCATATTTTGTGTCCTGTCAATATAGAATCAAAAATAATTAGGATTTTCCAGTGTCTCTACCGGGGGGCAACGCAGCATTTTAAAAGATTGATAATTTCAACTATTTCTAAATTTAGGACACACTTCAAATGCTAATTGTGACCCATAAAAACAAACATCAAACTCAGTAAAAAAAATTAGTTTGACCTAAAAGAATCGGAATATTATTCACCCTAGTCCAGGCAAAAACTAACTGAACTGGCTCAAAGTCCCCTACTTTTGCCAAGACTAATAACCCTTTCGTTTCAGCCCTCGCTAAATTCCCTGCTAAAGTAACAGAAAATCTTTGCTCTTCCCAAATTGCCCCTAATTGCACCCCAACATTATAGGGCAAAACATTTACGCTAGCTCCTGTATCCAGTAAACCCATAACCTCAACAGAACGATTTTGATAAGTTAGTGTTAAAGGCAGATACGGAACATCAGCTAAAACACCAGATTCATCTCGTTTAGGTTGAAAAGAATATCGCCTGCCGTTAAACATTTTGAGCTTGTTTTTGTTCTGTTTCTAGTAACTGCATTAGTTGCTCTACTGCACTATTAGAAGTATGCACGGAATACATAATTTCAGCAGATTCATTGCCCATGACAATTCCTTCTTCTTTTGCCAATTCTGCTATTAAAAACAGCATCATCTGAAATTTTTCAGCACGAGACAATTGAAGCAGTTGGGCTAATAATTCAAGATTTGACATAAAACGCCATTGAATTCGTTTTTCCATTTTATCACAACCTTGAGATTTAAACTACTCCACAACAGCAGTGTGAATTCCTAATTCCTGAACAGGCTTTCCGGCCTGTTCCACAAAGAGTCAATTTGATTGTGGAACAGGCAAGATGCCTGTTCTTGAGAATAGTGCAATATCTCAGATTAACCCTACTCTTCAACAGGTCGGGGCACTTCGTAAGTCAAAAAGTCATAGGCCATTTTCGTATTGGGAAAAATAGCCTGGGCTTCTTTGAGCAAATCGTCTAGGACGATCGCATTTCCCGGAGCATAACGCGGGCTAAAATGCGTCATAATCAACTGTTTCGCCCCAGCGAGCAAAGCAACTTGAGCTGCCATCGTCGAAGTTGAATGCAGGCGATCGAAGGCCATTTGAGCATCTTGATGAGCAAAAGTTGCTTCGTGTACCAACAGATCGGCATCCTTCGCCAAGGCTACCGCGCTGTCACAAAAAACCGTGTCTGTACAGTAAACAAACTTCCGCCCGACTTGATCCGGGCCGCAAAAATCACTACCTTTAAACTGTCGCCCGTCCGATAATTTTACCGTCTTTCCTTGTTTTAATTGGCCGTAAACTGGCCCCGACGGAATACCCACAGCCTTCGCTTTTTCTACATCAAAATGTCCCGGACGGTCTTTTTCGGTAACGCGATAACCAAAAGCAGTAACTCGGTGTTTCAAAGGAGCGCAGCTAACAATATATTCGTCATCTTCATAGACAACTCCCTCGTGACTTTTGTGTACCTTCACTGGGTAAGAAAAATGAGTTTGAGAATAGCGAACGCCAGCTTGCAAATATTCTTCAAGTCCCGGAGGCCCGTAAAGGTCGATGCGCTTGACATTCCCCGCTAAACCGCAGCTAGCCAGCAAACCCATTAACCCGAAAATGTGATCGCCGTGCAGGTGAGTGATGAAAATGCGGCTCAGTTGGCTGACTTTTAGCTCGCTGCGGAGGAATTGGTGCTGGGTTCCTTCGCCGCAGTCAAACAGCCAGAGTTCGGCTCGCTGGGGCAAGCGCAGGGCGATGCTGGAAACGTTGCGCGATCGCGTGGGGACGCCGGAGCTAGTTCCGAGAAATGTAATCTGCAAGAGTCAAATCACCTCAATTAAATCTTAAAAAATATGTTACAAATATCCAGAGTGCGGCGAATCCGACATAAAGGAAATAGTCCCAGGCAGGAACCGGGATAAATCGCTGTTCCTGCGAGCATCTAGTCGTTCCAATCATTGCGGCGCACAAAGTGCCAAACCCAATTCTAACGTTTTCTTTCTGCCGTTCTCCTTCCTTTTTCCCGAACCTTCCCCAACTCTTAAAAATTCTCAAACTCGTACAGCACAGGAGGAAATTTTTCAAATGCAGTCAGGAGTGTTCTTTACTTCCGTTGTTTCGACATTAAAAAAACGCTACTTTTGGATGGGGCTGTTGTTTTGGCTGGTAATGGTAGCCCCAGCGCAGGCCGGGCTGATTTTGCGAGTTGCGGTACAAGACGGGACGAGTCAGATTAAAGTCGGCAGTTCTACTAAGGCTGCCATCCGCGACAGCAGCGGGCGCAATTTGGGCGAACTGCCGGCAAATAGTTCTCAGTCGGCTCAATTTCGATCGGGAGCTGTGGCAATTGGCCGCTGGGCTGCGAATCAAATTTGGATCGAGCCGACCGGAAACGGTTATGTTTGGATTGGCGATCGGTGGTATCGGGGACGCACGCTTCTAGTTCCCGAAAAAGGCGCCTTAACCGCCGTCAACTACGTCGATATCGAACAGTATCTCTACAGCGTTCTGGGCGCCGAAATGAGCGGCAATTGGCCTCAAGAGGCTTTGAAAGCCCAAGCAGTCGCTGCGCGTTCCTACGCTCTCCACAAGCGCCTCAAAAGCGAAACTGACCTTTACGATGTAGACGACACTCAGTCTTCGCAGGTGTACAAAGGATTGCAAACAGAATCTTCGGGTACTTATGCCGCAGTGGATGCCACCGCCGGTCAAGTTCTGACTTACAACGGTCAGATTATTTTAGCCGTTTTCCACTCGGCGTCTGGCGGACATACCGAAAATGTCGAGGATGTTTGGACGGAACCCTTACCTTATTTGCGGGCTGTTCCTGACTTTGACCAAGGGGCGCCGGTTTACCAGTGGAAAGAAAATTTTTCCCGCGCTCAAATCAGCAACCGGATTTCTGGTGTGGGTAATGTAATCTCGATGAAACCAGAACGCACTACTGCTTACGGCAGCGTTTTGTCCATGAAAGTAGTCGGAGATGGCGGTTCTAGGGTGATGACTGGCGCTGATTTGCGTCGGGTTCTAAATTTGAGGAGTACCCGATTTACTGTGATTCCTCAGTACGGCGGGATTTTTAATGGCAGAAATAGCGGGAAGCCTCCTACAGGTTTTCAAGTTGCTGGTAAAGGTTTCGGTCACGCTGTGGGGATGAGTCAGTGGGGGGCTTACAATTTGGCTAGGCAGGGATACAGCTACCAGCAGATTTTGCTGCACTATTACCGGGGCGCTGCTTTGGCTAGAATTGCTGTGCAGTAACTGTTGGGAAGAAGGAAGTTCGGCAACGGATGCAAGTAACGGATGTAACGGATGTAACGGATGTAACGGATGTAACAGATGTAACGGAAGAAGTTTGAGGGAAGAGGGAAGAGGGAAGCATAATTCCCTCTTACCAATTCCCCATAACTACTGACTAATGACTGCTGACTAATAACTAATGACTGATGACTAACTAAATTAAGGATTGCTATGCAAAAGTGGGATTATTTATTTGTGGATGCGAATATGTATCCTTTTGGTAATAAGCTGATTAGTTTATATGTGAACGGTGAGGAAATGCGAGATTGGAAACAAGGCTCGCTGCATCTATTTGTCAATCAGTTGGGGGAGGATGGGTGGGAACTTGTGGCTCTCCGCCACGACTCGAAGTACGACCAAAATTGTTTGATTTTTAAGCGCCCTAAAATTGTTAAAAAAACTAAGAATACTAAAGAGTCTCAGGTACAGAAAAATTGACCTACCTCACTCAATTAAACTGGTTTGTAGTGAGGACTTTAGTCCTCATCAATTCAGAGGACTGAAGTCCTCACTACAAACCTTTATTGATTTGAGATTTTGACTCAAAAATCTAATATCGATCGATCCTGCGCTGCCATTCACCATCTATTTTGGCTGATTGTTCTAGTTCTTGTTGAGTTAATTCGCTTTCTGTGGTATAAGCTAAGTCTTCCCCTGTCAGAACGTTTTCGCCTGCAAATTCCTGGGCGTAGGCGAGTTTTTGCTGCAAGTTGGCATCGGGTTGGTTTAATAACATGGCTCGCTGCTGCCGATCGTGATTTCGAGCTTCTATCTGGCTATTTTTCCACTGAATCCAGAAGTACCTGATTAAGGGAATTGTCAGAAATCCGACGCCGTAAATCAGCAGCAGTGGATAAATACCGCTGACGAAGCCGATGAATCCACCTGCGATCGCACTTTTAGTCAATAAATTTCCCAAAACTAACGCACCCACAAGATTGATGGCTCCTAAACCTGCTGCGAGCATGATTTGGCCGGAGTCGGCGCGGCTGAAACGCCACAGCATTTCTCGCAAATAAGCTCCTGTTGATTGAGGATTTTGCAGGAGGGCTGTGGTTTGCAGTTGCGGAAAATGGTAGATGATTTGCCCTTCGGGACTGACTTCGGGGCGGCCGTCAAAACGGGCGAGGGCTGGTAACATATATTCTTCGTATTCTCGGGCGTATCCCTCTCCGAGATTGTCGAGATAGGGCGCAATTTGTTCGGCTGCGACGGCGCCTCGGTTGTTGCGAATTGCTGTGGCTATATCGCTCCACTTGCGCTCTTCTAGATTTTTGTTGGGATTCCCGTCTCCAAATATGAAGGAGAAAACTGCTTCCAGAAAACTCATCTGGGGTTTTTGGCCGCGATCGCGCGATCGCTGGTAGTCTGGTTCGTCATGGTTCCAGTAAAATATCCAGATTAAGTCATTCCAGAAGTAGGGAAAATAGAAAAAGCCACCGCCACCGCCGTCGCCTCCACCGCCACCGCCACCGCCACCGCCGCCTCCCCCGCTATCGTTGTTGCTCATGCTGGAGAGTAAAAGCGCGATCGCAACAAAAATTAAGAGGATGGAAGCTACCAGCACTAGGCCAAAAGATATCCGAATCAAGTAAAATAGAACTCGCCAGATTTTTTGCCACCATTCCTGCAACTGCAAGCGCAAGAATTTGTTTCGCAAAATATCTCGAAAGTTGTTGGGAAATAGGTAGGCAATATCGCCGGATTCTGCTACTTGCAGGTTGCCGCCTGCTTCTGAGGCGAGGGTTAAAAGTTCTCGCTGGGCAAAATTGACATCTAATCCAGCTTTTGCCGCCACGTCTCCAACCGTAACGCGGTAGCCAAGTTGCTCGACGGCTTGCATAATGGTGGGATTCGGAGCCATAGGTCGATCTCTGTAAAAATTATCTGTTATTTTTATTATATATTGCAGGATTTAGAGCTGGTTTTGACTCCCTTGTTTATAAAGTTTTTTGCGATCGCCCTTGACTTGAGAGCCAAATATTGCTATGGTTTGGCGCGATCGCCCGTTTAGTCCGGCAAATAGGTTAAAGAAATGTGGTTTTTTTTGCAAGTCTGGCAATAGGTATTTTAAAATAGACAGGACTTGGGCGAGTGCCGCAAGCAAGGGCGTGTTTTTAGGTTTGCAGTTGTGTCTCACCAGCCTTTGAGGACTTCTTCGGCGCAACTCTCAAGCCAAACAGTTGCCAAACTCTTAATAGGAAAACTTTACAGGCTAATTTTTATGATTAGCTACTAACCAAAGAATTGAATTATGCCCAGAACTCAACGCAACGATAACTTTATTGACAAAAGTTTCACGGTAATGGCGGATATCATTCTGAAGATTATGCCGGCGAAAAAGCAGGCTAAGGAAGCTTTTGCTTATTATCGGGATGGTATGTCGGCTCAAGCTGATGGTGAATATGCGGAAGCGCTGGACAATTATCATGAAGCGCTGAAGATTGAGGAAGATCCTTACGATCGCAGTTATGTGTTGTACAATATGGGCCTGATCCATACTAGCAACGGCGAACACGATAAAGCTTTGGAGTATTACAGCGAAGCGCTGGAACTGAATCCGAGAATGCCGCAAGCGCTCAACAATATTGCTGTGATTTACCACTATAAAGGGGAAAGGGAAAAGGAAGCTGGTAATGCTGAAGCGGCGGAAGGGCTGTTTGACAAAGCTGCGGATTATTGGAAGGAGGCTATTCGCTTGGCGCCGAATAATTACATTGAGGTGCAGAATTGGCTGAAGACGACAGGGCGATCGCAAATTGATGTGTATTTTTAACTATGATGGGAATGGGGAATAGGAAATGGGGAATGGGGCATCGGGCATAGTTAATAGTTAGTAGTTAATAGTTCGTAGTTTCTCTAATAACAAATAACAAATAACACATAACTTGTTTGGCCTCTTTGCCCCATGCCCCATGGCCCATGCCCCATGCCCTATGCCCTATGCCCTATGCCCAATTCCCAATTCCCAATTCCCGATTTTTATGATTGACAGAGAAGAAGTTCGGAAAGTAGCGAATTTAGCCCGATTGGAATTAACGCCGGAAGAAGAAGAGCAGTTTACCGGTCAACTGAACGGTATTTTGGATTATTTTGAGCAGTTGAGCGAACTGGATACGACTAAGGTAAAGCCGACAACTCGGGCGATCGATGTTAGCAATGTAATGCGATCGGACGATTTGCAACCTTTTGCTAACCGAGAAAGTATTTTGGCTGAAGCTCCCGATCGCGATGGGGAGTTTTTCAAAGTGCCTAAGATTATGTAATATCGCGCCCGGTCGATTACCATAACAAAAACCGTTCGTAGTGTGGACTTTAGTCCGCAACATACTGCGGACTAAAGTCCACACTACGAACTTTACTTATTGCGGTCAACCGACGGGACACGATATAAGATGCTCGCAAAGCACTTTAATATCGACTTCATTCTTCAGTCCGCGCAGCATCCGGACTTTGTATGTGTAGGGGCGGTTTCAACCGCCGACTGTTGCGACTTTTTCGGGGCTGTGGCTTTTTCGGGGCGGGCTCCTGTGCCCACCCCACTCATTGTTTCCTGCTAAATTCTCACTCCAAAAGATGCGGCTAATTCCCTTTCTGGCTGCATACCAACTGTCGGCGGCATCGATCGATTTGCTACTTGCTCGATCAATTGTAATTGCTGCGGCAGCATTTTAGCTAAACTGTAGCGTTCTAGGGCGGTTTGACGGGCTTTGACGCGAATTTCTGCCATGCGGGTAGGATGGTCTAAAACTTCGTCGATGCGATCGGCTACTTGTTTCGGCGAGAAGTAATCGACGATTAAACCGTTTTCTCCATCGCGGATAACTTCTCTCACCGGGCCTGTATCGGAACCGATTACTAAACATCCTGCCGATAGAGATTCAATCATCGACCAAGATAGCACGAATGGTCTGGTTAAATAAACGTGTACGTCCGATGCTTGAATTACTTTTAAATACAGTCCGTAAGGTAGCGGCCCGACAAAGTGGACTCGCGACATATCTAGCGGCACTTTTTTGAGCATATGGTCTTTGTAAGACTCGCCGTTTGGTAAAGAACGGCCGTAACAAACTCTGTCTGAACCAACAATTACAACGTGACAGTTGGGGCGGCGTTCTTGCACGTAGGCGATCGACTCAATGAACTCTGGAAAACCCCGATAAGGTTCCATTCCCCGCGATACGTAGGTGACAATTTCATCAACGCCGGACAAATCTAAGTTCGGCAAAATTAGTTTAGCACCGGGATCTGGCTTGAAGTAATCCGTATCTACGCCGTCGTGGAGTACGGATAATTTTTGTTGCAATTCTGGCGGGAATTGCGATCGCTGCCAATAAGTCGGCGACAAACCCCAATCGCAAGAATATAAATCGATCAGAATCGGCGCATTTTTGATTCTAATTCTCGCCATATCGTCAACGCTTAAAGGTTCCGCCGGATCGAAATCTGCATCGGAACCGATCGCATGATAAAACCATTCAAAATAACACAACAGCGGCGTATTGGGAAAAGCTTCTTTGACAAACAGTGTCGGCCCCCAACCGGAGTGTCCGCAAATAATATCCGGTACAAAACCGTCTGCTTTGAGTTGTTCTGCCATTCTAAATACGGCTTGTCCGTAGATGACGGCACTTTCTAAGGGGCGCACGTATTGGTGAGTCTGGGCGTTGGGTTCGCGGCTGGGGGTAAATGCTGCTTTGCGAACTCCGGGAATTTCCCATTCTGGACGCTCGTTTTTAGTGCCGAAAACAATTTGATTTTTGGGATCTGCGCCTAAAGCCGTGATAATGTGGCGGTATTGGGCGGGGAAGTTGGGGTGGAGAAATAATGCTTTCATTTGTCATTTGGCAGTTGGCAGTTGGCAGTTGGCAGTTGTTAGTTGTTAGTTGTTAGTTGTTATTGGTTAGCTGCTACCAATAACAACTAATCAATAACAACTAACCAATAACCAATGACTAATAACTAATGACTACTGACTAATCATTGGTGCTTTGCAAATCCAGACGCAATCTCGCGGTACTGAAGATGTATTTTTCAGGATTATTTCATAGTTTAAATGGTTGAGAAATTTTTCCATAATTGTATCGGTCATTACTGAGAATGCAGTGCCATCTCTGCGTCCCAGCAAGTTTTTGTCCCACTCGCCGGCGAATTTTTGCCAACCCAATTCGCTGAGAATATTGCCGTGGTGAAAGACGCAAAGGCGATCGCCCCGCAGCAGTTTGGGAATGCGAGTTAGGTAGTTGAATATGTCTACCGGCTCTACGTGCACCATTGTATCGTAGCAAAAGCAGACATCGGCTGAAGCTGGGGCGATGCCATCTAGCGTTAAACCGTCGAGTTTGACGTAGGAAACGCGATCGACTCCCAAGCGCGATCGCGCGGCTTGCAGCATTTGACTGGAAATATCGGCGCAAATTAGGCGATCGCAATATTTCAGCAACAGCGAACCAGTTTTTCCGCCACCGATACCAATTTCTAAAACCCTATGTTCTTTTTTGATGTACGGTGCAACAAATTCCTGTTCGATCAGTGCTTCGTATTCGGCTAAGGAGTTGGCCGCACCAGCAGCTTTACCTATCCATTCGTCGCCAATATGGGAATGTTCCGGATTAGTTTGTTCCCACTGTTGGGCGTAACTGTCCCATGCTGTTTCATAATCTACTCTTGGGCGATCGGTCATTTTTTCATCATTCATTTTTGATTATTTTATAGTATAGATGGATCAATTTTCAAGATGTTCCGCAATTGTCAGCAAATTGTATTATGTCCTTACTATAAACTATATATGTAGGGTGCGCAGTGCGCACCTTACTGTATTATGTCCTTACTGTAAACTATATATGTAGGGTGCGCAGTGCGCACCTTACTAAGAACCTGTGAGGATTAATGACTGCTGAAATATGCTTCGCAGAAAATGTCTGCATAGGCTTGAGTCATCTCCTCAAAAGTATTGAGTGAATCCAAGACATATTTAGCATTTCCAGCTAACTGCTGGCGCAAGGATTTATCCTCCAACAAACTAATCAAAGCTGCAAGTAATTGATCCGGACGATCGGGCGTATAAAACAAACCGTTAATTCCCGGCCTCACTTGTTCCTTAATTCCAAAAACTGGCGATGTAATAATTGGTAAATCGCAGGCCATCGCTTCCAAAATTACTCTCGGAAAACTTTCGACGCGAGAAGTGCAAACAAAAATATCCGCCGCTTTGTAATATTTTCCTGGTTCCCCGGTTTCCGGGACTACTGTCACCCTTTGCCGCAACTCGAACGGCAATGCGTTCACCATATCGGCTAATTTGTTGCTGTAAATACTCGGCCGATCGCCCACAATGAAACACCTAATCTTATTGTGCCATTTCTCAGGCAAAAGTGAAAGCGCTTGAACCAAATCCTGCTGACCTTTCCGTTCGCACACTGTTCCCAACAGCAACAATACCACATCTTCCGCTGCAATACCTAAAGTTTGTCTGACCAATTCAGAATTCTCGGAATTTTTCAGTTTGCTCAAATCTAAGCCGTTGTGAATCACTGTAAAATTGTGGTGGCTGTTAAGGGGCAAATACCTGTCCCGCGTTGCATCCGCTACAAAAATCACCTTGTAAGGAAAGCGGAAACACTCCAAAGCTCTCGCCGCAATCTCCGAGCCAAACCTGTTAAAATAAGTTTGCCAAGGTTCGCTTTCGTGCACGTTCCACACCGCCGGAACTCCGATTTCTCGCGCCGCATCAACTACAAAGAAGTTTTCTAAAGTATTGGCATAGATGGCATCTACTTTTAAACTTTCAATTTCCTTACTAAAACTCCGGATAGCTTCATCGTAAGCATCGCGCTGGTAGATGTGTTCGAGGGGATTGTCGCGTACAATGACTTCAATTCCCTGTTGTTCGTAAGCTTG
Organism: Microcoleus sp. PH2017_12_PCY_D_A; assembly: GCF_020738565.1. Classification (NCBI taxonomy): domain Bacteria; kingdom Bacillati; phylum Cyanobacteriota; class Cyanophyceae; order Oscillatoriales; family Microcoleaceae; genus Microcoleus; species Microcoleus sp. PH2017_12_PCY_D_A. The sequence continues at coordinate 38,459 of NZ_JAEQCI010000015.1, forward strand.
GCGCAGGGGGCCGTCTGTGGTGCAAAGTACGATCGGCAAAATCACACCCTCAGCCGCCAATTTCACCGCAATTTCGTACTGATGCAGCGGTGCCCCCGTAAAATCCAGCGAATTGCTGCACATCAAAACCTTAAGAGGATGAATAGAATTGTTTGTATTGGCTACCAACAAACCAGAATCCGAAACTTCCAATGTATAACCCTCTTCCTTTTTCCCTCTTCCTTCTTCCTTCTTCCCTCTTCCTTCTTCCTTCTTCTTTCCCTCTCCTTTCATAAAAACCCGTCGGGGTTGAATATGAAAATACTCATCTTCTAAAGACAAATGAGGACTGTAAAAGCTGTCATTTTTCCCCGCATACTTGCGTCGAAAAGCCGCCACTTCTTGAGGATTGTCAGTAAAACCTCTCGAAGTTCCCTCCTTATGCAACAACTCCGCATCGGGACAATACACACACCGATAACCCCGTTCTAACAATCGATATCCGTAATCGACATCATTGTAAGCAACAGCAAAATCATCCTCATCAAAGCCACCCAATTCTAAGAACAATTGACGGGGAGTAATCGTGCAAGCAGCAGTTACCGCCGAGTAATTTCGCGTTACCATCGCTTGAGAAAGATAGCCTCGATTCTCCTTATCCATCAGCTTAAAAGCGTGACCGGCCAAACCGTGATGGAGGCCGTGAATTACTCCCGCGTGCTGAATTCTACCGTCGGGATATAACAGTCGCGCGCCGACTGCACCAACGCCGCGAATTTGAGCGTATCCCACCATTTGACTCAGCCAGCGCGGGTTGATTGCTTCAGTATCGTTGTTCAAAAACAATACATATTCGCTGTCAACTTTCTCGACGGCGCGGTTGTTGATTGCTGCAAAACTAAACTTGCCACCAGGATTTTTGATTCGCAAAACTTGGCAAGTTAATTGCTTTAAATATTCTAGAGTTTTTGGATCGTCGCTTTCATTATCTATGACAGCAATTTGAAAGTTTTTGTAGGTTGTAGTTTCCAGAGAATCTAGACAGGCTTTCAGCAATTTCACCTGATTTTTAGTAGGAATAATTACCGTTACTGACGGGCCGTCATCCGGGAAATCTTGGGCAAAGATGCCCAAATTTTCTTTGGTAGCCCAGGCGTGCTGAGCAACATTGCCATTAATTTGTCGGCGGTTTAGTGCGTCTTGGATTGCTTTTTGACCTGCGCCAAAACTGGCGGGTTTCGCGGCCCCAGATATGGCTGTAGAACCGGGTGCAGTTCGCCAATGATACAGCACTAGAGGCAGGTGCGCGACGTGGCGACAAATTTCGGTTGCTCTTAAGGCAAAATCGTAATCTTGCGAGCCTTCAAAACCGAGGCGCAAGCCACCTATTTCTTCAAAAATCTGTTTTCTGACGGCGCACAAATGACCGAGATACATATAGGAAAGCAGCAGTTCTGGCGACCATTGGGGTTTGAATTGTGGGGCGAAACGGCGACCTTTGGTGTCGATTTTGTCGTCGTCTGAGTAGAGAAAATCGGTGGTTGGATGGGTGGCAAAATATAGCGCGACTTCGCCTAGGGCGTCGGGAGTTAGTTCGTCGTCGTTGTCTAAAAATAGGATGATGTCGCCTGTGGCGAGGGCGGCTGCGCTGTTAGTTGCGGCGCTGATGTTGCCGTTTTCTGTGCGAAATTGTATGCAGATACGATCGTCCTTTTCGGCCCAATTTTTCAAGGTGTCAGCAACCGTGGCGTCGGTACTGCGATCGTCAGCGATGCAGAGTTCCCAGTTTTGATAGACTTGATTGATTACACTGTCGATCGCACTTTCGAGAAAATCTATCTGCGGATTGTACACTGGCATTACCACCGAAATCTTGGGTAGCGCTTCCCCACAGGATTTTAGCCGAGAAATCAAGTAATCGCGCGATCGACTATTCCACTGATTCACCTCCAACCAAGCGTCATACCTATCAATCGGTTTCGGCACCACAAAACCCGCAGGCGGTAGCAAATCCCCCGGCGCAGTCAACTGTTTTTGCTGTTGGTAAATCTTCCCCAACTGGCGCATCACCTTGACAATTTCCCAAGGCATCGGCACAATTCTGCCCAGACGCTGTTTTCTCTCCCTAGCCCGCTGCCGGATTGCCTCTACAAAACTCGAAAACTCCTCAAATTTATCAGCACTTCGCTGCCAAATATGGTAGCGCCGCACAGTCAATATTTGTGGCGCTTGAAAATACAAAATTTCCTCGGTATCTAACTCAGCTTGCAGCGAAACTTGCCATTCCCCTGGCGGCAAATCGACAAGTGCCTCAAAGCCACTTTCCGAACTGTTAACCCAGTCGGGAAACACTTCGCCGACATCTTTTCTCCGCAAACCGTAGGCGCATTCTACAGAAATATCTCCGCACACAAAGCTTAATTTAGCAATTTTGCGATCGTGGTGACAGCACCAACCTGCGAACAAAATTTGACCCTGACGCTGTTCCCACACTACGGGTACATCTAACGATGCTTGAATTGTTGAAACCAACAGCGGATAAGTTGCCAAGAGATGCCAATTTCCGCCTGCTTCTTGGGCTTCTAGTACCACTTCGTGCCGTCCGGCAGGCGCTTGCAATTCAATAGTAAAACCCGCTTTCCTCGCAGCCGGAATATTAGAATGTGCTATCGCTATATCGCTTCTTTCTATGCCGTAAACGCCCGAAAATATTTTGTCATCAATTCGGACACGCACTGCTTTAATCTCAATCTTTGTGTTAAATACCCAGCCCACAATTAGGAGATTGGAATCGCTAATTTGCCAAGTAGTGGGTTGGTCTAACGAAAAAATATATTTCGGGAAGAGGTCACGGATTCGGCGCCTAAAACCCCACAAATTTTCTCGGATTTGCCACCAGTCAGAAGACTTGATTGCCTCAATTTCTGCCCGCACTCTTTCTGTTTCCTGGCGCGATTTTTCTAAGTCTTCCCGACTTTCATTTAATTTTTCCTGAGTTTGACTCTGTATTGTTTCCAACCACAGTAACTCAGCTAACTTTTGCTCCAATTTGAATTCTTTTTCTTCGTATTTTACCTGACTCTTCCCTAATTCTGCTTCTAATTCCAAGACTTTTGCTAAAGCTGTTTGAAATTGCGATTCTTTGCCGGCAAGCTGTACCTGAGTTTGTCCTAATTCTGCTTCTAATTCCAAGACTTTTGCTAAAGCTGTTTGAAATTGTGATTCTTTGCCTGCAAGTTGTACCTGAGTTTGTCCTAATTCTGTTTCTAACTTCAGGACTTTTGCTAAAGCTTCTTGAAATTGCGATTCTTGACCGGCAAGCTGTGCCTGAGTTTGTCCTAATTCTGTTTCTAATCCGAGCAGTTTTGCTAAAGCTTCTTGAAAATTTGATTCTTTGCCTGCAAGTTGTACTTGAGTTTCTCCTAATTCTGCCTCCAATCCCAACACTTTCGCCTGGGCTTGGTGAAATTCTTCTTGCCACTGTTTGATTTCGGAATTGCTGGTTTTTTGCTGTTTTTCCAGCAAGCGGATTTTTAGCCAATCTTCAAAAGGCCCGACAGAAGATGCTGGAAAATGAATAATTTTATCGCTGGCAGAATTCGATTCGCTGCCCAGATTGCCAGCTTGGGTTTCCAAAACTTGATATAGTTCTAAGGCTTCGGGAAAATATTGTTCTATTAAACTCGGCCTATGACTTTTGACAATATCATTTACTAATAAAGATTCTTCAAAATTGTCGGCAGGTATCGCACCTAAGTTAACGTTAAATTTGTCGTTGACTCGATCGATAAAAAATTCCGGAGTGTTGCCGATCGGGTAAACGTTGGCCAACAGACAGCGATCGGGAAAACGTTCGGACAATTCTAAGACTTTTTGGTTGTAGTGAATCCACATTTTTACTGCCATTTGCGGATTTTGCAGCAAGCTGACATCGGTTCCCCGGCGGTACAGCGAATCCACGACTTCCCAGGGCGATCGATAAACGCAGATGAAATTGGCTGTGGGAAGCAAATTTAGCCAAAAATCCCAAAACAGGGCGGTTCGCGGGTCTTTCCAGCCCCAATGGTTGTCAGTTTGTTGGTTTTGCGCGATCGCCCGTTTGGCAATTTCCACATATTCCGCTGCTACCGGAATCGTTTGTTCAAACGTACAGCCGAGTTCATCTATGCCGTGCGATCGTAAAACACTCTTGTGAAACTCAACAAAATCAACATTCTCGAAATGACCTTTCACATTTCCCACCGCCGGGCCCACCAACTGTTTACCAATATCAACTCCGACTTTCTGAAACAAAGAAGCCGTTAAAGATGTACCGGAACGGTGCATTCCAGTAACAATAAAAACCGACGGTTTGCTGTCATTCATACTCACAATTTCTCTCCCTCGCCCTAATTCCCACACCATTTTTACTCGCTACACCAGTTCCCAAAAACAATGCAATTTTCGACCCAATTCTAACCCTTTGTTCATCATTTATCCCCAATCGAAAATCCAGAATTCAAAATTTAAAATCGAATTATTCTCCCGCTAACCCGATCGCTCGCCTGACTTGAAACCACGTGCTTCTCAACTTCCAGAACTTGCTACTTTTCATTGCCACAACTAGACATTGCGATTGCTCTAGTTCTTGCTTGACATTCATCAACTGATTTTCAGTCTTCTCCAACTGCATTTGCAGAGACACCAACTGACTTTGAGTTTGTTCCAACTGCGAGTGAACTGAAATTAATTGATTTTGAGTTTCTTCCAACTTAGTATTAGATTCTTCTAACTGAGTTTCACTAATCATTAACTTACTTTGACTTTGCTCCCATTCTATCTTAGCCCCAGCTAGCTGAGTTTCAACCAATTGAAGTTTGAGTTGAGTAGACCCCAACAAAGACCGCGATTGCTTTTGCCTTACCAGCGATTGCACAGTGCAAGTTTCCAAAATCCATGTCAAACCGTAGTTATTGATTGCTTTAACGGTTAACACATCCTGCGGCCCCACAGAATTTTTCGGTAAATAACAGTTCCAACCCGACTGCAAAGCCAAATCAGTTTCAAAGTGTCCGGCCACATCCTGGCGATCGTAAAAAGGCTCGCACCTCTGCACAAACTCACCGTTTACCAGCACTTGCAAATCCTCAATTTTACCGCCGCCATTCAGATCTGCCGCCCATCCTTCCAGATACAAATTCTCCTTATTTGTAAAAGCAGCAACATCAACATATCCTTCCGGGTGCTGATTGAATTTCAACTCCGAAAAATCTCTAGATAGTTGATTTGTGACAACATACAAATCCTGAAACCTGCATATACCTTTTTCGATGCGGTGAACAAAAGCCTTACCTGCGCTAACTTTATCGACAACTTCTCTGACAAACTTTTCAGTTACATAAGTTGTGCCGTATTCCTCCTTATCTAAAGACTGACTTTCGCTGAGGGCGCTGAACAAAATACCATTAGCAGGCATTTCTACATTAGGAGCTCGCAAACACTCATCGTGAACGCTGAACATCAAAATACCGTTAGGAGTCAACAAATCATACAAATTTTGCAACCAACTTGTAAAAGTTCTTTCCGGCATATGGCTGAAAAAAGAATTAGCCAGAATGCAGTCAAATTTGCGATCGATTAAATAATTTTCTGGTTTTCCAGTCGAAACAATACCGCTAACGCCGAAGTATTCAGCTTGAAACTTAACCGCATTAGCATAAATATCAGAAACCCAAACTTGTTCCGGCGGCATTTCCTGAATCAAAAACCGTGTAAATCTACCGTAACCGCAGGCAAAATCTAGAAAAGATGGTACATTTTCAAAACTGCCAAAATGCCAATCCACAACCTGTTTAACAGTATCCAGGATGCGGCGCCCCAGCGAATAATAGCGCACCAAAGCCCGATCGCGATCGTCCTTGACATTGCTCAACGCAAACAAATACATTTCATCATTTTCGCAGATATTTAGTTTAAAATCTTCGGGAAACTTAGTTTGCTCTCGAATAAATGTTTCGATTACCGGATTTTGGACTAAATCTAAATTGCTCTCGCTCATTGTTTTCACAGAATTTTAGATGACTTCGGTTGACGCCCCTTTCACCAGAGAATCAGAATTAACAACAGTTAAACACGGTTCGATCAGCAAGTCAACGATGCCGTTACCGCAGGACTCAGTACAAGACTGAACTCTAAACATCGCCACATCAACGCAGCGATCCAGATAAGTTAAATCCTCATCTACCGTTCCCACAACCCCCGCATTCAAAAAATAAACCCCAGGATTTAGCAAACATTTAAACTGAAACTTCACGACAATTGTCGTTCCCGCTTCCACATACCTAACTGACTGACTAGAAGCCTTCAAAGAAGCACCAGCCAACTCAAAACCGCTAATCGTTTTAATCAACATTCCAAACCTCACCTTGGAAGTTGACCGCGAGAAAGTGACAGAGTAAGTGTAAACATAATCCTCACGACCGATCAAGTGATTTACCACAATTCCTTTCAGCGTCTCGATGTGCGGGTTGATAATTTCCGCTCCGCGAGACGGATACCTCACCGTATTCGACGGTATCATCCCCGGATCGTAAAATTCATCATAATGTTCCTGGGATTTCGAGTGATATTGCTCCGGTTTCACCTCCGTCTTTGTGCTTTCTAAATTAGCATCCTGAAGATTGTTGTCACTTTCTTGCTTTGTGAGTTGATTTAGCGATCGAATATCTGACTTCAGCCCCAATACTTTATCTGGATCTGCATAGATCAACTTTTGATACTTAGAAATTACCACCTTGGGCGTGTGAGCGAGCAGCAATTCTCCGCTATCCATTAAAATTGCTGACGTACAAAGTTGCACCACCGAAGTAGCAGCGTGAGACACAAATAAAATGGTGCCGCCACCTTCTTGAATGCTTTGCAAGCGGGCAAAACACTTGCGCTGAAAAGCTTCGTCGCCTACCGAAAGTGCTTCGTCAACCACCAAAATATCCGGTTCGACGCTAGTCGCAACAGCAAAAGCCAGCCTGACAAACATACCGCTGGAATAAGTTTTGACTGGCTGTTCGATGAAATCTCCAATATCAGCAAAAGCAGCTATTTCGTCAAACTTTGCTTCAGTTTCTTTTTGACTGAATCCCAGTATTTGAGCGTTGAAGAATACATTTTGCCGCCCGGTAAATTCCGGGTTAAATCCGCTTCCAAGTTCCAACAAAGCGGAAATTCGTCCTTTCACATCCACGCTGCCGGTGGTGGGCGTCAGCGTCCCCACAATTATTTGCAAAAGAGTGCTTTTTCCCGAACCGTTGCGGCCGACAATTCCTAGAGTTTGTCCTTGAGGAATTTCCAGATTGATGTCGTGGAGAGCCCAAAATTCGTCAGCGAGTTTTTTGCTGGGGTAAATAATTTCTTTTAAGCGGTCTCCTGGACGATCGTATCGCTTAAAGCATTTAGAAACATTTTTTAGTGAAATTACATTTTCTGTCATCCGATTTTAGATTTTAGATTTTAGATTTTAGATTGATATTATGTCCGATCTCACTAAAAATAGGTTCGTAGTGAGGACTTTAGTCCTCAGATTTTTATGAGGAATGCGAGTCCTCACTACAAACCTTTATTGGAATTTTAGATTTTAGATTGACTTGCGATCTCAAATAAGTTTACCAGGAGAAATTGGTTTAAAGCCGGAACCCTTGTAGGGAGAAATCAAAAAAAGACGATTCATTACTCGAATCCTCGGACTTCCAGGTAGAGGTCGCCCTCAACTGTCAACTGTCAACTGTCAACTGTCAACTGTCAAAGCACGTCAGCAAAAGCGGGGCGCAAACGGCGGTAAACTGCAAAACCTGCACAAAATATAGCAGCAGAAATCAGCGTGGCGACACCCCATTCACCCCAATGCTTGACTTCTCCAAGCAGTATCAGATCTCGGTAAATCTCGGAGATGGCGGCCATTGGATTGAGCCAAAATATCCACGCTCGCCATTCTTCGGGGATGATTGATGCTGGATAGACGATCGGCGTCAAATAAAACCAAAAATTTAGAATAACACCTAATGTCTGAGGAATGTCTCGCAAAAACACTGTCAAGCCCGCTGTCAAATATCCCAAGCCCGCTGTTAGCAGCAACTGAGGCGCCCAAACCAGTGGTAGCAAGAATAAAGTAGCGTTGAGCTTTTGCGTGGACACTGCTACGATCAAAATCAAAGCTGCTAAACCGAGAGAACTTTCAATAAAAGCTGTCAAAATCGGCACTAGCGGCAGCAAACCGAGGGGAAATACCACTTTTTTGACTAAATTTGGCTGCCCAACCACGGATACTCCCGATTTAATCAAACCGCTGGTGAAGGCACTCCAAGGCAATAAACCTGCAAACAGCCAGACTCCAAAGGTAATATCACTGTTTTCGGGGAACCCTGCAAGTTGGAGCTTTACCTTGAGGACGATCGAGAATACATAAGTGTAAATCACCAATTGCGATAGCTGATTCAGCAGCGGCCACAAATTGCCCAGAATCGAACCTTTGTATTGAGCTTCCAAGTCCCGGCGCACCAATGTTGTCAGTAGATGCAGCTTCGTCCACCGTTGGCTGCTTGCGGGCATCCTGCCGCGAGCCGATCGGGCTTTTTGGGCAACTCCTTTCACCGTTCTCAGCAATTTTTTCGCCCTCGTTCACTAACCTTCACACCTAAATCAACTCCAGCTACGATTGTGCAGCTTTTGCTAAACCGCAATTATTCCACAGCCCCGCCGCTTTGATCAAGCATCTGCTGCCAAAGATCAGACTCGGCGGTTGAAACCGCGTCTATACAAACGAAGTCTGCCTCCGCAGACTGAAGAAAATAAGAGACAAAATTGCAAAAGTCTTTTTAATCAATTTTTTGAGCGGGACTATAGCCCATCCTAGCTATTTTTGCTAGAGGTCTACTTTAGCCGATCGCCTGACTCACTGCTGAACGTATCGCCAGTTTTTGCTCGTCGTCGTAGCCCCACCGCTCAAAAAATTCCTCGTACTCGCCGCTAGCATTCTGCAAACTTTCCAGCATTTCGGACGCTACAGCTTTACAGGCGGGCATTTGCAGGATTTGAATCAAATTGTGCGATCGCCCCTGCACTCTAGCAGAACCCGCGGCTCTTTCCTCGCTTTGATGGCGCGAATGATAGACAACCATCGCCGACGACATCGCTAAATTTTTCACCAGCAGTTCTGCTACGATCTCAGGAGCCGATCGCAGCGCCTCGATAACTCCTGGTGACGGCAGATCTGCCACCTGTGCATCACCCGTCAGATAGGTAACAAAAAACCCCCGAGCACCGTTCTGTGTTTTCACCAGAGAGGCCACTGCTTGCTCGATCAGAGCCTCTGAAAGTCGATCGGCCTCAATTTCGGCCAACAAAGATTGAGTCAGCTCGATCGCCCCCTCAAAAGTTATGCTTTCCGAGGCTAATAAAGAAGATGGAATACTCATAGCGAACTCAATACTGGTAATGATTCCGCTCACAATTGTAAACAATTCCCATTGCCCGATCGCAAATAACTATGGCAATTATCTCCTCCAAACAACAACCACCCGACCCAAATCTACCCGAAGACATAGCCCCGGCCCCCCGGAAAAAAGCCGCCAAACCCCAGACGGAATCGCTACTAGAATCGCAAGAACTACCCGACGAAATCAACAACAAACAAGAAGACAAAATCCGGCCCCAGCGGTTAGCTGAATACATCGGGCAAAAAGACTTGAGAGAAGTTTTGGCGATCGCAATTGCAGCAGCCAAATCCCGCGGCGAACCGATGGATCACCTGTTACTGTACGGGCCACCGGGATTGGGCAAAACCACAATGTCGCTAATTCTAGCAGCAGAAATGGAAGTAGAATGCAAAATTACCACCGCCCCCGCCCTAGAAAAACCGCGAGATATTGTCGGATTGCTCGTCAGCCTCAAAGCAGGCGACGTGCTGTTTATCGACGAAATTCACCGCTTATCTAAAGTTACCGAAGAAATCCTCTATCCAGCGATGGAAGACTGCCGGTTAGATATTACGATCGGTCAAGGAAAAAGCGCCAAAATCCGCAGCATTCCGCTGAAACCCTTTACCTTAGTAGGCGCAACCACAAAAGTTGGATCGCTGACATCTCCATTGCGCGATCGCTTCGGCTTGATCCAAAGACTGCGCTACTACGAAATAGACGAACTGAGTCAAATTGTCCAAAGGAGCGCCCAAGTTCTCGACACTAAAATTACCCCAGAAGGAGCCGAAGAAATTGCCCGCCGCGCTCGCGGAACACCCCGCATTGCCAACCGCTTGCTGCGCCGAGTCAGAGACTACAGCGAAGTCAAAAAATTAAAGCCAATCAATGCCGAAGTTGCCTCCATCGCCCTCGAATTGTTCAACGTCGATCCGCTAGGTTTGGATTGGACAGATCGGTCTCTTTTGACAGCAATGATCGAAAACTTTAACGGCGGCCCGGTGGGTTTAGAAACCCTCGCAGCTTCTACAGGAGAAGACACTCAAACAATTGAAGATGTGTACGAACCTTATTTAATGCAAATCGGATTTTTGCAGCGAACAAGTCGGGGCAGAATTGCCACAGCGGCTGCTTGGAAACACCTAGGTTTTGTCTCACCTAAATTATTGTAACTTGTACGCTCTCGCTTCTTCGCGTTGCCAAAAAAAATCAAGCAATTAAAACTGTGGACGATTTAAAAACTCCTTCATGAGAGGATGCCGTTTAACAAAACCTAGAACACCGAGGAAGCTATCTATGAGGGCGCTAGCAAGAGGCGATCGGTGAGTTCAAAAAGGTGGGAAGTTAGCTACACTATACTAAAGCCAATTGCTTTTTCAACTCATTTCCCAATAGCTACCTATGCAAATCACCTTGAATCTTGACGAATCTCTTCTCAACGAAGCCCTGCTACTCACCAATCTCACCGCTCGAGAAGAACTGATTAAACTCGCTTTACAAGAACTTGTGCGATCGCGCCGCAAGAAAAACCTGCTAGACCTCGCGGGACAAATTCAGTTTGCTCCAGACTTCGACCACAAAGCCCTGCGCGAAACTCGTCATGTTGTTGATTGATACATCCGTTTGGATCGGCGTCTTCCGCGATCGTAGCGGTCAAGTTCGCCAACAGCTTGAAACTCCGATCGGCGATCGTGAAGTTTTCCTCATCCGACTTACCAAAAAAATGGGGTTTAAAGCCTCGCCCTTTTAGGGCGACTTTAATTAGTCCCTGCTATAATATTATCGTAGGCATCAACGATAAAATGATTATCTACGAAAGCAAATTAGAAGGAACACAAAATCAGTATGAAAAGCTGGATGCAGCTATTCGTACTGGTCGTTTTGTGCGTAATTCTATCATTCGTGCTTGGATGGATAATCAAATTAAAAGCCGCAATGAGGCTTATGCCTACTGCAAAACGCTAGCCGATCATCCAGAATTCCCTTGGGCTAAGCAATTAAACTCTCAAGCCCGACAAGCTCACGTTGAAAGAGCATGGGCATCAATCGAGCGGTTTTATCGGAACTGCAAAGCTAAAGTCCCAGGGAAAAAAGGTTTCCCTAAATTCCGCAAATCCCAAGTTAGAGACTCTGTAGAGTACAAAGTAACGGGTTGGAAACTTTCAGAAGATAGACGGCATCTAACTTTCACCGATGGGTTTCAAGCTGGGACTTTTAAACTTTGGGGAAGTCGAAACTTGCATTTCTCTCAACTCAACCAAATCAAAAGGGTTCGAGTAGTTAGAAGACACGACGGCTATTATGCACAGTTTTTAATCGACCACAAAAGGGAGGAAAAGAAAGAATTAACAGGCAGACAAATAGGACTAGACGTAGGTTTAAATCATTTCTACACCGATAGTTTTGGTGAAAAAATAGACAACCCGAGATTTTTGAGAAAAGACGAACGTAGGATTAAAAAGCTACAGCGTCGTCTATCTAAAACTCAAAAGGGAAGTAAGAAGAGAGTCCAAGCTAGAAATAAATTAGGTAGAGCGCATCTCAAGGTATCGCGCAGACGTAACGATTGGGTATGTAAATTAGCCCAGCGCGTCATACGGTTTAACGACTTAGTAGCGATTGAGAACCTAAAAGTGCGTAACATGATTAAAAACCACTATCTAGCTAAATCAATATCTGATGCTGCATGGTATCGTTTCCGAGAGTGGTTAGAATATTTTGGTGTAGTTTATGGTGTCCCCGTGATCGCTGTTAATCCAAGCTATACAAGCCAGAATTGTTCTAATTGCGGACAAAAAGTAGTGAAAACTTTAAGTACCCGAACTCACAAGTGTCCGCACTGTGGCTATATCGCAGATCGAGACGAAAACGCAGCCATCAACATTCTTAAATTTGCTTTTAAACAATCAGCAACTACCGTGGGGCGCACGGAATGTGAAGTCTCTGGAGAGATTCCCCTCTGCTTGGTTTTGGAAGCAGAAAAAAGTAAGGGAACTCCGCGAAAGAGAAAACCTAAATAGTGATATTTAGAATCCCCGTCCCTTTTAGGGCGGGGAGTACGTCAACTCGAAACACAAGATTACGTTGAACTCACAATTCATTCTTGGCAAGCGGCGGCCCGCATTTACTATGACTTGCGCCGCCAAGGGCTTACCGTTCGCAGCCCCATCGATTGCTGTATTGCTCAAGTCGCACTGGAAAACAATTTACTTTTGATTCACAACGATCGCGACTTTGAAACCATTGCCCAAGTGCGATCGCTCCAACACCTTCGCTTTCAACCTTGAGTCTTTCCTGCAAAATACCAATGAGCAACTGCTGCTTGAAGAGTGCTGGGCAGCAACCTACTCGATCCCTGGCTCATAATAATCAATCATCAACTATCCGCAGCCAGCCGCAACTCCCGCAAAATCTTTTCTCGATCGCGCGCAATTTTTATAGCAGTTTCCCAAGTAAAAGTAAAAGATTGAAAAGAATCAGAATCAATCCGATCTTCATCCAAATCCACAATCACCTGCTTAAAAATCTCAAATAACTCTTCTTGCAATAAATCAATTTCATCCAAAGTTTTAGCTTGGCGAATTTTTTGAATCAAACTTAAAATAGCCAAATTAAACTGATCTGCTTGATTCTTTTGTTTCTCTAAAAAGCGCGAGCGCAACTGCCAAAGCCAAGACACAAAAAGCGTTACGATTGACAATGATAAACCCAGAAAATCAGAATTAGCAACCCAAAAATCCGGCTTTTCGCGATCGTAATAAGCCTGAGCGCCCTCATGTAGGGGCAAAGCCAAACCCCCATTTCCTCCAGGCTGACTAATCATTGCCGCCAGCGAATTAGCAGCTACCAAATTGCGGCGGTACTCGAACAAAATTCGCGTAATTTCCCGCACGATCTCCGGATCGACATCCTTCCGGGCCAACAGAGTAGCCTGCACTCCCACGGTCGCCAAATCTGCATCGGGAACAGCCGGATCGGCTTTGTAAGTACCCTTAGGAATCATATCGGCTTCCAAATAAGGCAACTTTATTTTCATGGCAGATCCTTGGTCGATCTGTACTAGCTTTCCCTGCGTATTTTGCAGCAAGTTTCTAACCAGATCGCTGCCGGGAGGCAGTACCCTGAAAATAGCATCAACCTCCCCATTACTAAATAATTTACTAGCCTCTGTCCAAGAATTTGGAGTAAACATAAAATCGGTTTCTTTTAAACCATAATGTTCGCTCATCAACCAAAAAGAACTGTAAGAACCACTGCCTCTTGCCATCAGTGCAATATGTTTGCCTTTTAAATCCGAAATACTTTTAATTCCCGACTGTTCGGAAACAATTAAATGAAAAACTTCCTTAAACAACGAAGCTATTACCCGAGCAGAAGGTACCGCAGCCGTATCGTTTTGTACGATCGCTAACTGAGCCTCATTCGACTCAAGCTTCCGCATATTTTCCTCAGCACCTTGAGTTTCAATAACTTGAATGCGGATGCGCGGATTGTGTTTCACGACGACATCAGCAAGTGCCTGTCCGAAAGGGTAATAATTCCCAGTTTTTGTTCCCGTGGCCAGTGTTAATTGATAGACTCGCTCCTTGTCTTGGTGAAGCTTCCAGCCAAAAGCTCCAATCAGGACAAAGCTTAAGAGAGCAACGGGCAGCAGTAATTTACTTTGCATTGATGTTGAGACTCGATCGATAATGGCAAAATTACAAGTATTGTAGTTGAAAATCAAAAGAAGACTCGGGAAATTCGACGCGCCCGATAGGGGAGGAGTCAATGCCCTGCGCGGGCCCCATTCCCAATGCCCCATTCCCCATTCCCTATGCCCCATTCCCCATTCCCAATTCCCCATTCCCAATTCCCCATGTTACTATCCCTCAGAATAGAAAACTTTGCCCTAATTGACCGCCTGGATCTAGACTTTGGCCCGAGTTTGAACGTATTTACAGGGGAAACCGGGGCTGGAAAATCGATTATCTTAGATGCGATCGATGTAGTTTTGGGCGGGAAAGTCGATCGCCGATCGATTCGCACCGGAGCAACGCGGGCAATATTGGAAGCTACCTTTGAATTAGACTCATCCGCCGCCAAGTGGCTCTTCGAGCAAGAAATCGAACCCATAGATGGCAATTTAGCCGTTTGCAGCCGGGAAATTAACGTATCTAGCGGTGCTTTGCGGAGTCGATCGCGTTTGAACGGAATTCTCGTCAACCGCCAGTTAATGGAGCAACTGCGCGATCGGCTTGTGGAAATTACGGCCCAAGGCCAAACCGTCCACCTCGGCCAAGAAACTCTCCAGCGAGAATGGCTGGATTTGTACGGTGGTAAAAAACTCACTCAAGCGCGATCGACAACCAGCACCGCGTGGCTGGGGGCTGCCAGCGCCAAAACAGCCCTCAACCGCAGGCGTCAGTCGGAACAACAGCGGCTGCAAAGACTGGATTTGTTAGAATACCAAGTCCGAGAACTTAGCGAAGCCCACATCGAAGACGGCGGGGAACTCGAACAGCTAGAACAAGAATCAATCCGCCTCGGCCACGTCGTCGAATTGCAGCAGCAGAGTTACCGAGTTCACCAGACCCTTTACCAAAACGACGGCGATAGCGCCTCAGCCGCCGACTTGTTGAGCAAAGCCGAGGAAATTTTAAACGACATGGTAGTCTACGATGTCCAGTTGCAACCAATTTTAGAAATGGTCAGCGACGCCCTAGCTCAAGCCACAGAAGCCAGCAGCCAAATTAGCAGCTACGGCGAACAATTAGAAGCAGATCCCGAAAGACTCGAAGAAGTAGAAGATCGGATTCGCGAACTCAAACAAATTTGCCGCAAATACGGGCAGCTCTCAGAAGCGATCGCCTACTACCACAGCATCCAAAACGAACTAAACGAACTTTTAGAAGGAGGCGAGTCAATGGAAGCCTTAGAACTCGCATATCAGACCGCATTAGAGCAATTAAAAGACGCTTGCAGCCACCTCACCATCCTGCGGCGCTCCGCAGCCCTGAAACTCGAAACCCACCTCGTGGGAGAACTTAAGCCCTTAGCGATGGAAAAAGTCCAATTTCAAGTCGCAATCTCGCCCTGTAGCCCAACCGCCACCGGTGCTGACCAAATTGCCTTTTGTTTCAGCCCCAACCCGGGGGAACCGCTGCAACCTTTGGGGGCGATCGCCTCCGGGGGAGAAATGAGCCGCTTTCTACTCGCCATCAAAGCCTGTTTTTCCCAAATAGAAAGCGCCGGCACCCTAATTTTTGACGAAATCGATGCCGGAGTCTCCGGGAGAGTCGCCGGTGCGATCGCCAAAAAGCTCTATCAACTCTCCGACAAACACCAAGTTTTGTGCGTCACCCACCAGCCCCTAATCGCCGCCATGGCCGATTGTCATTTTCGCGTCAACAAACAGACGATCGCAGCAGAATCAAGTATCGGCGAAGCAGCCAACACCGCACCGGGCGAACGCACAGTAGTCAGAGTTGACTCCCTCAACAGCCAGCAGCGGCGCGAAGAACTCGCCCAACTCGCCAGCGGTCGATCGGCCCAGGAGGCGATCGCCTTTGCCGAATCACTGCTCGTCGAAGCCGCCGGATTGCGCCAAAGTCAGTCCGCCAAACCCTCAAATTAGCAGCATTGCTCCCGAATCGCCAATCAAAAATAGTGTTGTGAGTAAATCCACCTAACGTGAACTACCCACCACCAACGCTTGCGCCCATGGTGGGGGCTTCCGACTTCGACGGCGACTGCCTCACAGATGTCTTTCGACCCTCCAGGCGATCGGGGGGTCAAAAGGCGGAGTTTTCCAGAACCGGAGGTTACACTAAAAAGGACAACTGCAAATCTTACAAAAAAAGCTCACAGCCCCCTGATTTTAGTCTAGGGATTCGAGGGCATAGCAGCAAAATTGACAGAAATTCTAGTTAAAAAGCACAATTGTGTACAGAAGGGCACACATCACCAACAAAAACTGGTGGTGTCACAATTGCCCCTAGTCCTAGAATGCCATCCCTTTTTTAGCAGTCCTGCAACACGCATTCCTGTTCCTGCGGGCAATCTCTGCGACAGGGCAAACCTACTTCAACCGGGCGCGCACAATGCCAAAATCACTTAATAAACCATTAAAACACCATTCGCAATCTCTCAAAAGATTCCAGCCATCACACCGTGACCTTACCGTCTCCCTCGCAGTTGACCAGTAATGCCAACTGCATCTCTCTTGCCCTAGGCCCGGACTTCTGTAAACTGGGAAAAGTTTCACACATACTTGAGTCAGGTGCGGTCTGTCACTCAAAAGATGAACTTGCCCGCTGTCCTAGCTTAGACTAACCCTTACACTTAAGCTTCTGTAAAGGTCTATGAATCCTCCTGCATCTTCCACAAATTACTCTTCTCTCGACAACGTGATAGATGTCACTCCTATCACCAGTGAAAATAATCATCAAGAACCCTACTCTCCCCCTACGCCTCCTCCCGCCGAACCCGAACCCGAACCCGAACCTGTGGCTGCCCCGGCCCCTGCTAGCAGCAGTGCCATTATCCCGCGCCAAGGAGTTACCAACATTCTGGCGCACCTAAATAAGGAAAGTTCTGTAGCAGCAGTTAAGGAAGTAGAAGAAAAACTTAAGGTTGTCAATCAAACCCTCGGAATGCTCGACAACATCCTGGAGAGCGAGGGATTTGATGCTATCCTCAACGATATGTTGCAGTCGATTACCCTCAAAACAGGGGAATTGCTCAATGCCGATCGCACTACGATATTTTTATTAGACGAGGACAAAAATGAACTCTGGGCGATCGTCGCTAAAGACGAAAATGGCAAAAGCCTAGAAATCAGAGTTCCCGCCCACGTGGGTATTGCAGGAGAAGTAGCCACTGAAAAAAAAGTGGTTAACATCCCTTACGATTTTTACAGCGATCCGCGATCGGCTAACGCCAAAAAAATTGAGGAAAAAACGGGCTACCGCACTTATACAATGCTGGCAATGCCGCTGCTCAAGGAAGGAACAAACGAGTTAGTAGCAGTCGTTCAACTGATTAATAAACTAAAACCCGATCACCAAAATCACGCTACTATCCACGAACAAATCGACAAGAGTGGATTCACGGAAGAAGACGAACGAGTTTTCAATGAATTTGCTCCCTCGATTCGCCTAATTCTCGAATCCTCCAAATCTTTCTACGCAGCAACTCAGAGACAGCGGGCCGCCACGGCGCTGATGAATGCCGTCAACGCTCTTTCTAAGAGCAGTCTCGACTTAGAAGATACCCTCAAAAGGGTGATGGATCAGGCCAAAGAACTCATGAATGCCGATCGCAGCACCCTGTGGCTGATCGACGAAGATAGAGATGTACTGTGGACGAAACTCCCCAACAAAGAAGGCATACTTACAAAAATTTCCATACCCAGAACAGCAGGTTTTGCAGGTAGTGTTGCCGAATCGGGCAAACCGCTGCTGATTCCCTTTGACGTGTACGACAACCCCAGCGCCAAAACTTCGCGAGACACCGACGAAAAAACCGGGTACCGCACTTGCAGTATGCTGTGTATGCCAGTGTTTAACTCCGACAATAAATTGATTGGAGTTACGCAGTTAATCAACAAAAAACGACAAGGAGAATTCCCGCCCTACAACCCAGTAGATTGGCCAAACGCCCCCGAACAGTGGAAAGCGAGTTTCAATAAAAACGACCTGGACTTTATGAAGTCGTTTAACATCCAAGCAGGAGTGGCGCTGCAAAACGCCAAACTGTTTGCAGAAGTCAAACAGCAAGAACAAAGACAAAAAGATATGCTGCACGCCCTGACAAACGGCGTGATTTCTACAGATAAAAAAGGCAATATAGTCGCAACAAATCCCAGTGTCCAAAAATTACTGGGTATCAGCGAGGCCGAATTAGCCGAAGGCCAATCTTTGCGGGAGTTAATTAAGTTAGAAAAAGGCGATTTCCCCAGGTGGTTCGATGCGTCTCTGTCTCCCAAAAACGAGAAAGATCGCCAGCAGTATTACCCCGATCAAGTTTTGCTCTCCTGTGAAGGAGAATCGCAGAGTATCAATCTCTCGATTAACTCAATGACTGACGCTACCGATCCCAACAAGGTCAACGGCGCGTTAGTCGTCATGGAAGATATTAGCAGCGCCAAGCAAGTCAAAAACTTGATGTACCGTTACATGACTCCAGAAGTAGCCGAAGCGCTGTTAGCTTCAGGGGATACAGGATTGGGCGGCAAACGGAAGGAAGTTTCGGTGTTGTTCTCAGATATTCGTGGCTACACCACACTTACGGAAAAATTGCAAGCCGAAGAAGTGGTGGAGATGCTCAACAAATATTTTGAAGTGATGGTAGATGTCGTATTTGAGTACGGAGGCACTCTCGACAAATACATTGGCGACGCTCTGATGGCAGTTTTTGGCTCTCCAGCGCCCCTCATAGATGATGCCTGGTGCGCCATGCAAACCGCAGTGAAAATGCGGAAAAAACTAGCAGAATTCAATAAAGCTCGCAAAGATAATCACGAGTTACCCATCAGTATTGGCATGGGTATACATTCCGATCAAGTGGTCAGCGGCAACATCGGCTCAACTAAACGCATGGAATTGACTTCCATCGGAGACGGCGTAAACCTCGCCTCTCGCTTAGAAGGCGCAAGCAAGCAGTACGGAACTGATTTAATTGTCAGTGACAATACTTGCAGAAAGTATAAAGATAAGCTCCACCTGCGAGAACTAGACTTTATTACTGTCAAAGGCAAAAGCGAACCCGTGATCATTTACGAACTCGTCGGCATCAAAGCAGGCTGCTCCGACATTGGCGAAGACCTCGACCCCAAAAAGGAAAAAGCTATCACAGCTTACAATGAAGGTCGCGAATATTACAAGACACCAGTCACTCAAAAACTAACCGATGAGGAGGTAAAAAAAATATTAAATAATGTGGCGGAGATGTCGGATACACAAATCAAGAAACTTTCCTATACAGTCGAGGAACAGTTGGAACACGAACTCAAGAAGTTGTTACATCAACTCAAAAAGCTGTCAGAATACGATCGTAAAAATCTGTCGGAAGCAGACAAACTAATTGAGGTGTTGCAGCCAGAAATTGAACTGCTGAAATTGGAAGGTATCAAAAACCTCTCGGAAGATGAAGCAAAAATGTTGCTGCAAGCCAAAATCAAGCAGCTATCAGCAGAGGATATCAAAAACTTGCAGGAGGGCGAGATTAAAAAACTGTTGGAAGTAGACATCTTAGAAGCATCAAATCCCAAAATTAAAAGGCTGAAACCCGCAGATATCAGGCAGCTATTGCAGGCGAAAATTAAAAGTCGGGCCTCGGAGACAGTTGCAGAAATGCTAGATGAGGAATTTGAAAATCTGGGCCTCGATCGCGTCAAAAAAATCCTCAGCGAGTTTAAAAAAGCCTTAGAACCAAAAGCCAAGGAAGCTTTTAGAGACGCAGAAAGCAAATTTAACCTTGTTCTGGAAGTTGATCCCAAAAACAAGGCAGCTAAACTGCACGTCGATCGCTGTGGGTTATATAAGCTCAGCCCTCCCGACGTACTAAACTGGGACGGCGTGTGGAATCTCACAGAAAAATAGCAGCGGCGCCTGGGCGCGGAGGCGATCGCGATCGGGGGTGCACCTCCCCTCCAATCAATTAACCTTAATATCCTGTTGGGGCAATTTTAAATCAGCTCCAACAGGTATGATTGTTAGATAACCCGACAAGAGACTCGCTTGCCTCGCCACCGCCAGATACCCGCATTGTCCGGTGTTTGGCGACAACAAACACAGCACTTCTACCTTCAGAAGAGCTTCAAAAAGAATTAGGACTTGCGCCGGCATTACCCAGTTTCTCAGAAAAATCTGGGGCAAAGGCGACCTAACATCCACTCAAAAACCGGGTTTTTTACCCCGCGCCCGTAAGTCTTAATAACTTTGGCGGCTCCTGAAAGCAGCTTGCTTTCAGCAGAAAGCTAAGGTTCTAGTCTTAGATATAGAAAACTACTAGCATCAGTTATGGATAATTGGAATTCGCAATCGGGAGATATTGAGTCGGTAGATCAGGTTTACCAACTATTGCTAGAGATTGCCCGCAGCTCGCTCTCAGATATCCCCAGAATCCCCGAAAACATCACTCAAAAGTCTCTTCCCCTGCTCCAAAAATTACAAAGCATTCAGCAAAGACCGCAGGGACAAGCGTTTAAATCTGATTCGTTTTCGGTAAACGATCTCGAATGGGTGGCTCAAGTCCGCCAACTGCTAGAAGAACTGACCCGCCAGTCTTTGTCGGAACGGCCAAAAATGCCAGAAAACATGGCAGGCAGAGCTTTGACTCTGGCAGATAAGGCACAAAGCATCAAAGAAACCATAGAAGAAAATGCAGCCCCCAGCCCAAAAGATGAAGATGAGAACTCGTTTCAGTCTCCAGAGGCGCTGCTGAATCTATTGCACCAGAGTTTAAAAACTCAGCGGGCCAAAAGCTACCAACCAGACGCTCCCGAATGGCACCAACTCTTGACCATGCTAGATGTAGTACAGTCAATTTACAAGCAAATTCAACGTTAAATGACAAATGACGTGCGATCGCTCAACACAATTTATCAGAGGCTCGATCGCCGCGCCGATCGTATTCAGCAGGGAGACAGGCTCAGAAGGCAAGTTGCCAGACATCAGCACAGTTCAACCAAAACATGAGGTTGGCTTTCGAGTCCGGCCTGGCGATCGCGAGTTCGATTCCGCTCAAATAAAGTCGGGCGCATCAAAACATCGACGGAATCAGACTCGAGATCGTGACGTAGCGATCGAGTTCTCGATCGAGTGCAATAGCCGCTCGCTTTTGAAAAATCCGCCGGCAGCGTCGAAATTTGTAGCAAAGTGCGGTAAGGATCTATGTCTCGGCAATAATAAAGCTTTGGAGAAAGCCCGATCGCTCTTAAAATGCTATCAAAGGGGTTTAATAGTTGAAAATGGGAAATTTGAGATTCAAGTCTCAATCCCAGTCAAAACCTATAGCGGTTCTCAGAAAAGCTCAACTTTACTTATAGCAACTGGCTGTGCATGGCCCAAGTCTGGGGGTTGCACAGCGATGGCTAGAAAAAGTACGGTTCGGCCGTGAGAACCGATATCGCATTCACCCCGATCACTTGTTAACTTGGAGATATTGAATTGTGGACTTATCGCTAATTCCGGCACAGCCGAAACCAGGACTGCTTAATGTCCTGATCGAAATTACCGCCGGTAGCAAAAACAAATACGAGTTTGATAAAGAGATGCAAGCCTTTGCACTCGATCGCGTGCTCTATGCCTCAGTCCAATATCCTTGCGACTACGGCTTCATACCCAACACCTTAGCCGATGACGGCGACCCCCTCGACGGCATGGTGATGATGGACGAGCCCACATTTCCAGGGTGCATCATCGCGGCCCGTCCGATCGGAATGCTGGAAATGATCGACGGAGGCGACAGAGACGAAAAACTGCTGTGCGTTCCCGACAAAGACCCCCGTTACGCTCACGTGAAGTCCCTCAAAGACGTAGCCCCCCACCGCTTGGACGAAATAGCCGAATTTTTTAGAACCTACAAAAATTTGGAGAAAAAAGTGACCGAAATTCTGGGTTGGCAAGATGTCGATCTAGTAATGCCGCTAGTCGAAAAGTGCATCGCAGCCGATCGCAAATAAGTAGTACCTTGCGCCTGCATCCTCGACTGCAACCCGACAAAAAATTCAGGAAGCCCAACTTAATGCAACCGATCCGCGTCTAGGACGTGCAGTCGAGGAGGGGGTGGCTAGAATGTAAAATCATTCGTGAATGCCGAGCCACCGGAACGGCATTCCTCAACCAGCCACCCCGCCACAATCTTGAAAAAAATCTTAGTCATAGAGTAAGATTAAGCGCAAATTCTCAGGAAGCGGGCGAATGCGTTCTAATTGTGAGGAAAGTTTACCCGAACACTAACATCAACGCTATCTTAATCTCAGGACAGTGCCGCACGCCAGGGATCCCACAGGGTGCAAAAATGGTCTCTAAAGCGCGATCTCTGTTACAGCAACCGATCGCGCACAGGTTGAGGCTTCTAACAACCCAAGTGTTCGGTAAGTCTAGATTTCCGGGTTGGGTACTCGGATAGTTTCCTATAAAGCGTTTTATAGTACGGATTGCTAAAAACAAAACACTAAAAACTAAACACTAAGATCTCAACTCCCAAGTTCCTGCGCCCAAACCTAAAAAAGATGCCAGATTCCGCACCCTCTCAAACCACTCCACAGCCTTCAGATCGGAAAGCCAGTATGGAAAATAGTCCTTTGACCGAGTTTGTCGTTCAGTTTTGGGGCGTGCGGGGCAGCATCGCCACCCCCGGCAGCAAAACAATTCGCTATGGAGGCAACACCTCTTGCGTAGAAATGCGATTGGGCAAAAAACGCCTGATTTTTGACGGCGGCACTGGTCTGCGAGTTCTGGGCCTCAACCTGCTGCGACAAATGCCGGTCGAAGCTCATATGTTTTTCAGCCACACTCACTGGGATCACATTCAAGGATTCCCGTTTTTTACTCCTGCCTTTATCCCCGGGAACTGCTTTCACATTTACGGAGCGATCGCCCCCAACGGCACTACAATCAAACAGCGTCTTGCCGATCAAATGCACCACCCCAATTTTCCAGTCCCCATCCAGGTGATGCAGTCAGACCTCAAATTTAACGATTTGACGCCGGGGGATATTCTCGAACTCGATGATGTGAAAATCGAAACGGCACTGCTCAATCACCCCAATACTGCGATCGGATATCGAGTCACCTGGGAGGGACACACGGCCGTCTACTGCACCGATACAGAGCATTTTCCAGATCGGCTGGACGAAAATGTGGTACACCTAGCTCGCGGCGCAGACGTGCTCATTTACGACGCCAACTACACCAACGAAGAGTATTACGACTTCAAAAACCCAAAAGTCGGTTGGGGACACTCAACTTGGCAAGCCGGAGTAGAAATAGCGAAAGCTGCGGGAGTCAAAAAGATCGTGATGTTTCACCACGATCCGGGTCACGACGACAATTTTCTCGATCGCGTTGAAGCAGACGTGCAAGCAGCTTTCGCCAATAGCTGCTTGGCCCGCGAAGGCATGAGCATACCAGTGATCTAAAAAACCCATCCATGGGGGCTGGGAAAAAACTCCTCCAGACCGCAGAAATTAGCAGCCAGAAGGCAGAACCAAAATGAACCACAAAACCCCCCCCAAGCGTCGCTCTCGTGCCTTGCGGGGGCTTTACTCAACCTTGCTGGTGTTGATAATTGTCTGCTGTACCGGAGGCGGATGGGTGGCAGCCCAGACGGCAGGCTCCAACACTCCGGCGCGACTTGCTCAGGTGTCTGCTATTGAAGATAATGGCACTGTCGATCGCATCCCCGAACGCTACCAACTCGGACAGCAACTCTACCTAGAAAACTGCGCCACCTGTCACATCGGTTTACCGCCGCAAGTATTGCCAACAGAAACCTGGCGCCGGTTGCTGCAAGATTCGCAACACTACGGGCAAACCCTGAAACTCCTAGTAGACCCGCCCCGCCTGCTAGTCTGGAACTACCTGCAAACTTTTTCGCGTCCCCAAGCCAAAGACCAAGAACTCGCCTACCGAGTCGCCACCTCTCGCTATTTCAAAGCTTTGCACCCCAGAGTCAAGCTGCCGCAACCGGCAAATATCAGCAGTTGCGCTACTTGTCACCCCGGCGCGTCTAAATACAATTTCCGCCAGCTTACCTCTGAGTGGGAAAATTCCCCGTAACGAAGATTAGGTTCGCTCCTGTAAATAACTTACAATTTTAATTATTGTGGGGTGGGCGTCCCGCCCGCCCGTCCAGAAAGAGCGGGCGGGACGCCCACCCCACAAGCTTGTGTAAATTATTTAATTTCCATTCCTTAGGTTCGATCCTTTGGACTTCAGTCCTCAAAATTTAGGAAAATTATCAATAAAGTCCTTACGACAAACCACTGAAATTAGGACTAAAGTCCTCACTACAAACCTATTTTATACAGTTTGTAGTGAGGACTTTAGTCCTCGGGAAAAGAAGGACTGAAGTCCTCACTACAAACCTGTTTCTTAGCCCGTATTCCGCATCCCGGCTGCAATACCATTA
Organism: Microcoleus sp. PH2017_12_PCY_D_A; assembly: GCF_020738565.1. NCBI lineage: Bacteria > Bacillati > Cyanobacteriota > Cyanophyceae > Oscillatoriales > Microcoleaceae > Microcoleus > Microcoleus sp. PH2017_12_PCY_D_A. Next base: position 63,004 of record NZ_JAEQCI010000015.1, read on the forward strand.
ATCGTCAGCAAAGCTCCCCGCAACAACTCACCCTTGCTGTAACGGGAGTGAATCACCCCAGGTACTCCGCCAGTACCGTGTTGCCGCAAGCGTTTCAGCAGCGAAACCTGCAACAAACCCAAAGGCACAATTGTGGCATTTCGCAACTGCACAGAGCGCTGAAGCGATGGATCTCCATCCAACAAACTCTGGTGTCCGGTAATAGTTAAAACCAAACCCCGAATCAAGTGGAATTCCGCAGCAATTTGCTCGAACAAAGCCTTAAAACGCTCTCTGTCAGCCGGTAACGCCAATTCCCTCATGTAGTGTTCTGCAATTTGCAAATCCACCTTAGATAAGGTCATTTCTACCTTGGAAATTACCATTCTAAAAAATGGCCATTTCAGATAAAAATACTGCAAAAGTTTTAAATGTTCTTCCGGTTCTTCCAGCAAATACTCTTGTAAAGCTGTGCCGACACCGTACCAAGAAGGCAACAACACACGGGTTTGAGTCCAGCTAAACACCCACGGAATTGCCCGCAAACCGCTGATGTCTTTCTTGCCACCACGGCGGGCCGGGCGAGAACTAATTTGCAACTGACTGATTTCTTGAATCGGGGTAACGTGGTGGAAGAAATCTACTAAATCCGGCTGTTCGTAGATTAAATTACGGTAGTGCGATCGCGATTTCGCCGATAACTCTTCCATAATCTCGTTCCAAGAGTCGATTCCATCGAAACCAGTGTGCAGCAAACTAGCTTGAATTACCGCAGCCGCCACGGTTTCTAAATTGTAAAGCGCTAACTCCGGCAAAGAATATTTAGAAGCCAAAACCTCGCCTTGTTCCGTAATCTTAATTCGCCCGCTGATACTCTTTCCGGGCTGAGCCAAAATCGCTTTGTAAGCAGGCCCGCCTCCGCGCCCTACTGAACCGCCACGGCCGTGAAAAATTCGCAATTCTACTTCGTGCTTTTCCGCAACCATTTGCAAAGCTTTTTGAGCTTTGTGAATTTCCCAATTGCTGCTGAGGAAACCCGAATCTTTATTACTGTCCGAATAGCCCAACATTACCTCTTGCAATTTGAGGTTTCGGATTGGACTGTGGAGATTTTGTTTGTCTTTTTCCGCTACTTCCTGCGCGTATCCTCCGCTTAGCAAAGCTCGATAAAGTGGCAGTTCAAATATCTGCTGCATTACTTCCGGTGCTTTTTTCAAATCTTCCACCGTTTCAAACAAGGGGACTACTTGAATGCTGCTAATTCCTGTCGCCGGATCGTAAAGTCCTGATTCTTTTGCTAACAGCAAAACTGCCAGCATATCGCTGACATGGTGGGTCATGCTGATGACGTAAGTTTCGCAAATTTCCGGGCCGAACTCCTGGTGCATTTGCCGCAATATGCGGAAGGTATTAATTGTCTCGCAAGTTTTGGGAGAAAATGGCAATTCTGCGGGAATTAATGGGCGGCGAGTTTGCAATTCTGTTGCTAGCCATATCACTCGATCGCCTTCTGACATTTCATTGTAAGATTTGGGCAAAATTTGCAAGTATTCTGCAATTTCGCTCAAAGCGTCGGAGTGTACTGTTGACTCTTGGCGGATATCTAGGTAAGCCAAGTTAAATCCGTAGATTTCTATTTGACATAGCAGATTTTCCAAGTCCCGACAGCTCAAACCGGTTTCGACTAAATTGCGCTCGATGAGCTGCAATTCGGTCAAAAACTCGGTTCCCGATCGATAAAGGCCGGTCATTCCGGGATGTTCCGACAAGGCTTCGCGCTCCCGCTGCAATTCGTCTCCTTTGTAGAGGCGCCAGTTGCGATCGCGCGTATTTTCCAGTCGCTGGAGTACGTAGGCGAGTTTCAACCGATAGGGCTCTTGACGGTAGCGGATCGCCCACTGCTCGTAAACCTCGGGAAATTCGGATTTGTCGCGATCGAGCGATTCGAGCAATTCCGGCAATACGTCGCTCCAGTGCAGCGACAAACTCAAAAGTTCGTTCAACCGCTTCACCGCATTGATGTACTTGCACAGCACTAAATGGCGTTGATAGCAAGCAGTTTGCCAAGTAACTTTTGGGGTGACAGAAGGATTGCCATCTCTGTCGGAGCCTACCCAAGAACCGAACTTGCAAAAATTGTAACTAGGTGGTTTCAGGTAAGGGTAAGAAGCGTGGAGCGCTTGCTTTAAGCGTTGGTAGAGCTCTGGAATCGCATCAAACAGCACTTCGTCGAAGTAGTGCAGGGTGTACTCCACCTCGTCAAGCACAGTCGGTTTGAATTGGTGCAGCTCGTCAGTGCGCCACCAGAGGCGAATTTCTTCCATGAGTTGCTCTTGAAGAGTCGCAGCTTCCCAGGAAGACACCGGGTAGGGGCTTTCTGAGTCTGCCCCGAGTACCTGAAATTTCTCGTCAACTTGGTCTAGCTTTTGGAGAATCTTCGCCATCCGGCGCTGCTTGGTGCGGATCGTGTTGCGGACAATTTCTGTCGGGTGGGCGGTGAATACTAAGCGGATGTCTAACTGATCGATCAAGCGCTGGATTTGCTGGCTGGGTACGTTCAAGCGCAGCAGCATCGGGAACAGTTGGTGAAATGTTCCGGCGTCTTTGGCGATCGCCTCGCTGCTGTCTATCTTGCTCAGAGCTGTTTGGGCGGGGCCTTCCCTGTGTCGCGGGCGATCGGGCGCATCCGTTGCTTGTCCCGGCAGCTTAGCAAACATCCGCCCACCAGCATCGTTGCTGCCAATGTAAGCTAGCTGCTGGTCTCGCTGTTCGTAGTGCTGTTCGACAATGTTGATTAACTGAAAATACAGTGCAAAAGCGCGAGCGGCGCGGATGGCTGCGTTGAGATCGAGTTTTTCGATTAGCTGTAGGACATTCGACTCGCGAAAGTGAGTGGCTTGTCCCTCGGCCGAATTGACCGATCGCATTTGTTGGAGCAAATCCACCAATTCCTGCCCGCACTCCTGTCGCAGCACCGATTCCCACAAGTCCTCTACTACTTTGAGGCGATTGCGCAGAAACAGGTCTGATTTTGAGTAAGGGGCAGAATGGGGAATAGATGGTGTATCAATAGCCTGTTCTGAAGACTGGAGGACTGAACTCATCGGGCTGTTCCTCAATAGCTGCGGGTGTCTAGAAAATTGTATTGTTTAGTTTCACCTAAAAAACTTTTATTTGCAGTCAAATTTGAGACATCTTATACAATTTGCGATTTGCGAGTGCGGATGACTGATGACAATGGTTTGGAGTACGGGGCTTCCCGCTCGTCTTTCGGTGAAGGCACTGATGGAGAGGCTAGAAGCAAAGACAAATTTTAACAGCACGGATTCTACCGACTGTCAAGCTTTTTCGTCAAAAAATTTGGCTTTGAACTTGACTTGAGATTTCTAGTCCTGCGAGTGAGGAAAGTTGAGCACCGGGAGGCGCGAACCCCGAAAGACTTCTTCGCTTTCAATGCCGATCGAACTCACAAACTCAGCAGCAGCTTTTGCCGCCAGCAAACCGCCCAGCATGGGTAAGGCGACCAAGCTCAATAAAATATCTGAGGGAACTGGCAACTTTGGACTGTGAGGTGTTTGATTCTTGGGCAAGTCTTGGTTTTCCGAGGACATAAATCCTTCCTGCGTATTCTGTTATCCCTAGTTTACAGGCTAGGGCGGGTAATATGCCTCGTTGTATCCTAGATTGGAGCAAGCTCTGGTGTTCTTCCAAGAATTAGTGCCGTGTCGATCGCACGCTCCTACAGAGCTGCGTGTCGAAATCCCCTGAAGGATGTTACACAAAAATGAGATGGCTCAATCGCCCTCCGCATCGATCGCCCGTAAAGTCCAGTGTACAAAAGCTCGATCGCCCGATCGAAGATATGTCTAAAAGTTCGATCGCCCTCCAAGTCGATCGCACAAAACAACTCGCCCCCAAAGTCGATCGGCCCAAAGGAAATTTTACCCGGTGTACGATCGCCCACAGGGTGTAAAACTATCGACAATGATTCGATCGCTCATAAAGTCGATCGCCCTCCGCATCGATCGCCCGTAAAGTCCCGTATACAAAAGTTCGATCGTTCGATGGGAGCATCCCGGTTTTGCAAAAGCCTCAAATAGCCAAGAGATCGTTGAGGTAAGCACAACGAAGTTTTAGCATTTGATTGACATTTTTTTTCAACCATTGAGCTCCAGAAATTTTCAACCTTCTATCTATTTGTTTGACA
>NZ_JAEQCI010000069.1:0-29962 GCF_020738565.1 Microcoleus sp. PH2017_12_PCY_D_A
TCACTACAAACCTTTTTATGTGAAAGTTTGTAGTCAGGACTTTAGTCCTTCTTGATGCGGACTAAAGTCCTCACTACAAACCTTTTTATGTGAAAGTTTTCCCTACATCTAGCGAGCCAAGTAAGCCCTCACAAGATACACGCCAACCGTCGCAAATATCAAAAAGATTATCCCAAAAACTAACTCTATACTAAACCTTTGAGCATTGCCCAAAGCCACAAGAATTTGCTGCCGCACCACAAAAGCAAACAGCCAGCAAACCTCCGCCTTCAGCCAAACCAAAAGGCTTTGCCCCAAGAGATATTGCCGCCGCGCATTTTCCTGAGTAATCCGCACCGGATAGTTAAAAGTATGCGGATAGGGCGATACCGCTGTTAAAACCACAAAAATAATGGCAGCCACCGCCGGCAGCATCCAAATCATCACCTTGTCGCCCCAAGCATCCGCCAGCCCCCGGAAACCGAAATGAATCGGAATTCGATCGGGCAAAACCCCCCAAAACTGTACGATCGGCAAAATCGACACTAAAATCGCGATCGCCCCCGCGAGCTCTACCGCCAAATCAGCAGGCGAAAGCCCCAGAGAAATAACAGGCCGTTGGTTTGGTGCGTTTCCAGTCATGGCTACTTAAAATTAGATTAATATTGAAAATAATAGTATTGGTTCCAATTGCATCCCCCAGCAGCTATCATTGGGACTTTCCAAACATCTCGCGAGGTTTTATGACGGCTCAGGTTTTGGTTGAAAAGAAAAAGTTAGAAAAACCGCCCCTAACAATACACACTTTAGGCGATCGCGTCCTGCGGCAGCCAGCAAAGCGCGTCAGCAGCATCGATGCAGAAATTCGGCAGCTAGTCCGAGAAATGCTGCAAACCATGTACAGTGCCGACGGCATCGGTTTGGCCGCCCCCCAAGTCGGAGTCAACAAACAAGTTATTGTCATCGACTGCGAGCCGGACAAACCAGAAGCTCCTCCGGTGGTTTTGATCAACCCCACCATCAAAAGTAGCAGCGGCAATATGTGCATCTTGCAAGAAGGGTGTTTGAGCATTCCGGGAGTCTATTTGGAAGTCAAGCGCCCAGCAGCCGTTGAAGTGTCCTATCGCGACGAATTCGGCCGCCCGCAAACCCTGAAAGCAACAGAATTACTGGCCACAGTAATCCAACACGAAATGGATCACCTCAATGGCGTGCTGTTTGTAGATAGAGTAGAAAACAAGCTCGCACTCAATGAAGAATTAGTCAAAAACAAATTTTCGCCAAAGGCAGTAAAATCAGTATGATGGCAGGAACTCCCAAAAGTGGTTTATTGTTAGCTCTTTCGTGTATCACTGCGATCGCCGCAGTCGGCTCAATCTTTGAGCTGTCTTCGGGAGAAGCTCAACTCGGCAACGCAGTTACCGGCATCATCCTCGCCCTCAGCATACCGCTCACAGGCATATTTTTCTACGCAGCCGTTCAGGATGCCAGAGCAAATCTCTAAGCAGAGTTAGGAGTCATTAGTCATTGGTGATTAGTTATTAGTCATTGGTGATTAGTTATTAGTTATTAGTCCTGCCGTCAGCAGATAAAAACTAATAACTGTTCAATCAATATTGCGGATAAATAATATCAGCTAACAGCGAGGGAGCAAAGGACTAATAACTGTGGCATAAAGACTGCCGATAAATAACATCAGTTAACAGCTAATGACTGATGACTAATGACTGATAACTAATAACTAATGACTGATGACTAATGACTGATGACTAATAACTAATGACTAATGAAATCGGATTTCTGCGACAAGTGCCCGCCAAAGACGTTGCGTCCGGGCCAGCGTCAAAGTACCAACTTTCTGAATATGGAGAAGTAGCGATCGGACGCGATCGCAATTGTCAAATAGCTTTAGAGTCGATCGCCCACGGCATGGTTTCCCGCCGCCATGCCGCAGTCCGTCCCTTAACTCACGGTAATTGGACGAGATGGCAAATTTGCGACCTCAACAGCGCTAACGGAACTTATATCAACGGCCAAAAGCTCGAAGGCTGCCAAACTTTAGAAACAGGCGATCGCATCAGTCTCGGCCAAGACGGCCCGGAATTCATATTTGAATCTCCCGCAACCCCACACCCAACTAAACCCCAATTCCCCGCCACAAAAACGGGCAATTTTCCAGTCAGTGAAAAAGACGCTCTCACTTTAACTCAATTATTCCCGATCGCCTCCACAGGCAAACAATTAAGCCAAAAAGCCTATTTATATCCAGGTATTGCCACAGTTATCTTTGTCGTGTCGATGTTTGTCGCCGTCGGAAATTCCGCAGCATTCAACTTCCTGCTGTCAGCTTACCTCGCCGGTGCCGCTTACTACTTCATCTATCAACTGTGCGGGAAACACAAGCCTTGGTGGGTATTGCTGGGTACCGCTTTAGCTACAGTTTTAATATTGCTCAGCCCCTTATTGATTGGATTTATATTAGTATTTAGAGAAATCTTGCCCGGTCGCTTGCCCGCAGAAGGGGAAGAAATCAGTTTTTTGCCTTTTTTAATCAGAATGTTCTTCGGGGCGGGTCTGATGGAAGAATTGCTGAAAGCCTTGCCCGTTTTGGGAGCTTTGCTCCTGGGCAATTTGCTAAAAAATCCGTGGCGCGATCGCATCGGCGTTTGGGAACCATTAGACGGAATTTTATTAGGAAGTGCTTCAGCAGTCAGCTTTACACTATTAGAAACCCTGGGACAGTACGTCCCCCATATCATCCAAAATGTCACCCTGCAAGCAGGCCCCGAAGCCGGACAATTAGTAGGATTGCAATTGCTAATTCCCCGAATTTTGGGTTCCGCCGCCGGACACATGGCTTACAGCGGCTATTTGGGATATTTCATCGGTTTGAGCGCCCTCAAACCCACGAAACGCTGGCAAATTTTAGGCGTAGGTTATTTTAGCGCTTCCGCACTTCACGCTTTGTGGAATGCGTCGGGAGCTGTCAGCGTGCTGTTGCTAGCATTGGTAGGAGTTTTGTCCTATGCGTTTTTAGTAGCGGCGATTTTGAAAGCTCGGGCTTTGTCTCCCAATCGATCGCAAAATTTTGCAACTCGAATATTTTCCGAAAAATGATTGCTTACTGCTTAATTGTTAACAGCCGCGCGCGTCAAGCTGCCATTTTTTTCTTGTGTTTCAACCAGCTTAAACCTGCCAATGCTAAAGCTGTCCCCAAATGTTATCGGTTCGGGAACTGGTTCGGCTGCGGTATCCACTAGGGAGTAAGAAACCCGCGCACTGCTGATAATTGTACGACCTCTGCCCAAATAACCCTGCCTGTTGCTAACTATTGTCTCACCATACCCCCAGAAATAAGATGCCCACGTACTGATCGCCTCCTCGGTACCCATATACCAGGTTGCGCTGCTCTCAAACTTCCTGTAATCAGGCCCTCCTAGTGCGTCTGGAACGCCAATTTCACTCGTCGCATAGTCGCGACCCGATGCTTGCAGTCCGCGAAAATTCCCTTGATTAAATAAAGCTATAGCGCCTGCTAAATCATAGTCATTTTCATAGACCCTGATAGGGGTGTTAAATCTTCCCTCACCCACTGCAATTTTTTCAGATCCTATTCCTGTCAGTGAGGAATCACTAAACTTAAAAAAACCACTACCTCCACCCTTTTCCACTTGAAAATTGTAGGTGAGGACGGCTGCTTGCGCTTTGTCAGTGCCTGCTAAGGATAAAACTGCACAACTTAGAATTGTGCTGGCGATCGCACTTCCGAATCTCTGCCGTTGTTTCCGATTCATAATTTGCCTCTTCGCTACATTAAATTGGCGTGATTTTCTGTGATTGTTGGTCTGATTTTTCTTCTTAAAACCGCCCTTCACTGTTTGTTGTTAAGAGCGATCGCACCCATCATACCGCCCTTTTTTTCTGGGATTTAAACCAACTCAAACCAGCCAGTGCTAAAGCTGTACCCGCAAGTGTTAAGGGTTCGGGAACCGGTTCGGCTGCCGTATCCACTAGGGTGTAAGACATAGGCACGTAGTTAAGCTGTTGACCCGCACCTCGGTCTATTATTTGTCTTAATTGACCGCCACTTAAGTATGTAATTAGGATACTACTGTATCCCCAAAACAAAGGTTTCCCATTGCCCATAGCAGGATACATACGCCAAACTGCCGAGCCCTCATATCTAGTATAAACAGGCCCTCCTTCTGCATCCGGAATGTTAGTTTCTGAAATCGAGTAGTCGCCACCGCTTGCTATCAGTCCCTGAAATTCCCCACCCTTGAACTCAGCTTTTGCCCCTGCTAAATCGTGGTATTTTTGAGGTGGCTTTTCTTCATATAGGCCCCTGCCAGAGGGAGCTGTAAAACCATTAAATTGTCCCTCAGAAACTGCTATTTGTTCAGTTTCTCCGCCTGTAAGCGAGGAGTTACTCAATTTAAAAAAACCGCTCGATCCGGCCACTTGAAAATTGTAGGTGAGGACGGCTGCTTGTGCTTTGTCAACTCCTGCCACTGACACCGCAGTCAAACTTAGAATTGTGCTGGCGATCGCACTTCCCAATCTCTGCCTTTGTTTTTGATTCATATTTTTTGTTTAGGTATAATTGCTCTATTGTGTTGTACCTAAGTCTAGTTTTAAGCCTAGTTTATGGTAGGGAGCGATCGCAAGTAACTTCACACACTCTTCACATATTTTTTTAAGATTCCCAGATTGCCAAATTCCTGCACTCGAACTTTTACCTATACAATCTTTAGAATGTGTATTATTTATGACTTGAAAAGTTGTTTCCTGACCGCAACAAGGTTTGAAAATACCGGGAAATATGCTGGAAAATTTACCCAAAAAACCGGGTTTTTTACCGAATCTGTCGGTAACAGCGAAATATTGCGAAACACCCGGTTTTTGACTGCCAATGTATCAGTCCTACTTGTGTTTGGACAATGCTGCGGGCGATCGTCCACACTGCAATTCACATTAAATCAGTTTTGTCAACAGGCAATTACCCAACAATTGACCGAATATCCGGCAATCGGGCACGAGTAGCTTCTGCTTAACTGCACTCCGGGTCAGAATCGCAACTTAACTTAGAAATTCTTCACAAATAGTTTGACTGTGGTACTATCTGGATGGCTGTGAGTCGATCGGGAAGCCAACGGGCTTGATTCCTGTGGTGGAGGAGAATCCAGGAGTGCTAGATAGGATGTCATTGGGATACGGAAATGTTTTCGGTCAGCGAAGTCAGCTCGAACCCCTCCGCATTGGGGTTATTGGAGTTGGCAATATGGGCCAGCACCACACGCGAGTTCTGAGCTTGCTCAAAGATATCGAACTCGTGGGTGTTGCAGATATCAATGTAGAGCGGGGAATTGATGTAGCAAGCAAATACCGGGTTCGCTTCTTTGAAGACTACCGAGATTTGCTCGCCCACGTAGATGCAGTTTGCGTCGCCGTTCCAACTCGCCTGCACCACCCTGTGGGGATGTCTTGTCTCCAAGCAGGGGTTCACGTTTTAATTGAAAAGCCGATCGCAGCTAGCATTGCTGAAGCCGAATCTTTGGTCAATGCCGCTGCTGAAGCCCACCGGATTTTGCAAGTGGGACACATCGAGCGCTTCAATCCAGCTTTTCAGGAACTCGGCAAAGTGCTGAAAACTGAAGAGTTACTGGCATTGGAAGCTCACCGGATGAGTCCCTATTCCGATCGGGCCAACGACGTATCGGTAGTTTTGGATTTAATGATCCACGACATCGACTTGCTCCTGGAATTGGCAGATTCTTCAGTGGTGAAGCTGACGGCCACTGGCAGCAGGGCCTCAGATTCAGGTTATTTAGACTACGTGACAGCGACGCTGAACTTTGCTAACGGCATTGTCGCCACTCTGACTGCGAGCAAGGTGACGCACCGCAAACTACGTTCAATCGCCGCTCACTGCAAGAATTCTTTGACAGAGGCAGATTTTCTCAACAACGAAATCTTGATTCACCGACAAACAACCGCCAATTACGTGACGGATTACGGTCAGGTGCTTTACCGTCAAGATGGGTTGATCGAGAAAGTCTACACCAGCAATATTGAACCGCTCCACGCAGAGTTGGAGCATTTTATTAATTGCGTGCGAGGTGGAAATCAGCCTTCTGTGGGAGGAGAACAAGCTCTCAAAGCTCTGCGGCTTGCAAGTTCGATCGAGCAAATGGCTCTCGACGGTCAAGCTTGGTATCCCAAAGAGCTAGAGTCTACTTTGCAAGTTAGCTAAATCGAGACAAATTGTGTCGTTTCCGGGTGCTTCTACAGTTTGGGTTAGTTGTTCGTTGAAGAGGGGAACTGTTCAGGTGCAACCGGATGCGATATCAGTCGATTTTAGATTTTAGGTTTGAGATTTTAGATTAATTCCACCGATCGATCTGCTGGCTTAAACCGTCGATTTTTGCATTGAAAATTTGAGATTGGCTCCACATCCTCTATTTGAGAATGAAACTGTCGATTTTCACATTCAAGGTTTGAGATTGACTCCACAGATGAATCTCGGGGTTTGCACCCTTGGTTTAATTCAGATTGCTTTCCACAACACCTGGAGGGAGCAAGTGTCTCTGGTTCGCTGAAGTCACGATTTATTCTGCAAAAAAACAGCGACTATTTCACTGCTGATGGTTTTGCTAACTAGCTGATTTCCTTCCGGGCTCAGGTGGATGCTGTCTCGATACAAAGTTGGAAGTTTCGCCGCACTATTGAAAATAGGAAGAAAATCTATGTAAGTAATTTTCTCACATTCGACGAGTTCGGCGAGACGCGATCGAGCCTTGACTTCCCAGTCGCGAGAGCCCGAGTCGCCGAATTCGCCCCGCTTGGGCGTCACGGCTAGCAAAAACTCGACGTTGGCGGATACTGCTATTTTCTGGATTTGGCGAATAGCTTCTAAGTTGCAGCCGACTACATCGCTTTCTGCTGCTAATTGCGGAGCCGGCAGTGTTGGTAGCAGGTAGCGGCCCAATAACTCTAGTGTTGCCGATCGAGGTTGCCGATCGGGATAAGATCGATCGCGCCCCACAACCTGAGCAGAAGGCGGCGATGAAAATAAATCGTCAGTATTCAGCAACAACACGACAGCCTTGGCCCCAAAAACACCGAACCGTTTAGCATAAGCCAGTTGATTCCTCGGCCCCCAAGAATTGGCTGAGGCGTTGAGAACTTCAAAATCCGAATAGTTGACTTTTATACTTGATTGTGCATCGCTCGCCAGATGCTGTACTTGCAGGCTCAACTGCCGAGCCATAATTTCCGAGATGGTATCTGTCTGATCTGTCCACCAACCGCCGTTGGCGACAGAATCTCCCAACAGCAAGACGCGCAGAGTGTCGGGAGTGGGACGAAGGGCGATCGCGACCGTACGCATCGAATACTCGTTAATCTCGATGCGGTTAGCCAAGCGGCGCACCCTCTGGTTGGGCGCCAACAAATAGCCGCACTCGGCATCGGCAATGTAAATCAAGGGATTACCAAAACCTAGCAACACGCGCAGCAGCACTTCGATTGTCGCCCACAATCCTGCGGAGAGGGCCAAAACGAGCAGAACAACTTTCAAGAATTAACCTCGATCGAAAACGGATACTTGCTTGGGCACAAAAGTCGGGGAGATGCCAAAATTTTAAACCAAAGTTCAAGCCCCCAGATTCATGTGTGGAGTAAATCGACAGACTCCAATGCTGCAAGTAAATCTAAAATCTAAAATCTAAAATCTAAAATCTGAAATCGACTAACCGCTGCTAAATTCGGGCTTTTACCGACAGTCCCCGCACAATTGAGTCATCCGAATCGCCCCCGTGGATATAGAATTCTAGAATATACCGTCAAAACCCGCCGTCAGCCGTCAGTGAACTTGGTGGTTTCAGGAAACCCGTGGACTTAAAACAAATATTCAAAACGCCGAATCCCATAATCGGTGTCGTACATTTACAGCCTTTGCCAACTTCTCCCCGCTGGGGCGGGAACCTCAAAGCTATTATCTCAAGAGCCGAGCAAGAGGCTACAGCGCTGGCTTCTGGCGGCGCAAACGGTATCATAGTCGAGAACTTTTTCGACGCTCCTTTTGCCAAAGACAGCGTAGATCCGGCTGTGGTAAGTGCCATGACTCTGGTAGTCGAGAGGCTAACCAATCTGGTGACACTGCCGATCGGTATTAACGTGCTACGAAACGACGCCCACAGCGCGATCGCCATCGCCTCCTGCACGGGAGCCCAATTCATCCGCGTCAACGTCCTCAATGGCATCATGGCTACAGATCAAGGCTTAATTGAAGGCCAAGCTCACCAGCTACTGCGCTACCGTCGGGAATTGGGCAGCGATGTCAAAATATTCGCAGACGTGCTAGTCAAGCACGGGCGGCCCCTGGGCAGCCCCAACTTGACCACAGCCGTCTCTGAGACAATCGGGCGCGCCTTAGCCGACGCCGTAATCCTTTCCGGCTGGACAACCGGCAGCCCTCCCAATCTCGAAGACTTAGAACTCGCGAGTGCAGCAGCGGGGGAAATTCCAGTTTTTATCGGCAGCGGGGCCTCGTGGGAAAACGTTTCCACGCTCATGCAAGCCGCCGATGGTGTAATTGTATCGAGCTCTCTCAAGCGAAACGGCCGCATCGAGCAGCCGATCGATCCGATCCGCGTCAGTCAGTTTGTCGAAGCCGCCCGCCGCAGCTTTTCCCAGAAAAAGCTCGAACAACAAAACATTGACACAAATGGTTCAAGAGGGTCAACACCCGAACCGGGCAAAGTCGGAAGTAAAACGTAAAATGGTAATTGGGAATGGGCAAAGCGTGTCAACTTAAGTATGAAACCTGAGACATCTCGCTTTTATCCTCTTGCGAGATCCCCCTCGCATCCCCCGTATAGTCGGGGGACTTTGATCGGTTCCGGTTCCCCCCTTGTTAAGGGGGGTTAGGGGGGATCTAGCCTGAGTCGCCAAACAGCACTCTCTGACTATGTTTGAGCTGGTTGTTGACAGTAATGGTAATTGGTGATTGGTCATTGGAAATAGCTGAAAACTCAAAGCTAACAGTGAAAAGAAGCACCAATTCTCAATTCTCAATTCCCAATTCCCAATTCCCAATTCCCAATTCCCAATTAGCAATTACCAAATAAAACAATGATTCGCCGACGTTCAACCCCTTGGATTCATCGCTGGTCTAGAACTGCGATCGCAGCCATCGCAGCCATCGGCGTCGTAGAAACGGCCTATCTGACGATCGCTAAATTCACGACAGGCTCAGTCATTTGTCCCACCAGCGGCTGCGACAAAGTTCTCAACAGTCCCTACGCTACAGTTTTTGGCACAGTGCCTTTAAGTTTATTAGGTTGTTTGGCTTACCTGAGCATCGCAATTCTCGCATTAGCTCCCAAAGCCGTCAATCCCGACACCAATAAAGGTCTGCACTCTCAACTAGAAAATCAAACTTGGCAAGCGCTATTTATCATCACCGCTGCGATGGTAATTTTCAGCAGCTATTTAATGTATTTGATGTCTTTTGAAATTAAGGAACTCTGCATTTACTGCATCAGTTCCGCCGTATTTGCGCTGTCGCTGTTTGTGCTGACGCTCGTCGGCCGCGAGTGGGAAGATATCGGACAGTTGGTGTTTACAGGTATTTTGGTAATGATGGTAAGTTCGATCGGCGCCTTGGGACTGTATAACAGTGTCAGCTCACCTGTTCCTTTTGTTTCTTCTACCCCCGGAATTCTACCCCCAGCCGTGACTACAACCTCCGGCCCGGCACAAATTGCTTTAGCCCGCCACCTCAGACAAATTGGGGCCAAAGAATACGGTGCTTACTGGTGTCCCCACTGCCACGACCAAAAAATGCTGTTCGGCAAAGAAGCAGCCAAAATAATTGATTATTTTGAATGCGATCCCAAAGGGCAAAATTCCCGCGCTGAAATTTGCCAAGCTGCTGCTGCGAATATTAAAGGTTTCCCGACTTGGGAGATTCAAGGTCAGTTTTATTCGGGGACGCAAACTTTGGATAAACTCGCTGATTTATCCGGTTACACGGGCCCGCGCAATTTTCAAAACTGACAGTAAAGTTTGAGATTTTAGATGGCAAATTTTAGATGGTTTGGCAGTAAATATCCTGGTTTTTAACGGGAGCCTCTCTTTTGGAGAGTAATACCATTTTGCTAAAATTGTGCAACACTCTTCGACCCCCCCTAGCCCCCCCCTTGAACCAGGGGGGGGACAAGAATACTGTTGCATTCTTTTTTAAAATTGGTATAAAAAGCTTTTTTTCAGGAGTGCGAGTTTAAGAACACAACACAGCTTGTATACAGCTAGCTATCGTCCCGCTCGCACTCCTCAAAAAGCCAAACTGAGGGGCTCCATTTTAAACTTAGTTTATCGCTGTATCCGGCTGCGAAATTAATCTAAAATATGCCACCTACAATCAATATAAAATTAGTAAAAATTAGTTAGATCGAAGAAGTTTAAAATAAGTTGTGGCTGTTTATTAAGTCGGCGAATAAATACTAGGAATTTTACACCAAAACTCAAGAAACCGGGTTTCTACTTCCAAACTCATTGTTGAAATGACATATTTGGGTTGAGAAACCCGGTTTCTGCTGTTGCAGCCCGATCGCCCGCACCGAAAAACCCAAAAATTGGATAATCTAAAATCTAGAATCTAAAATCTCAAATCCACCCGCCCGCACCGAAAAACCCAAAAATTGGAGCATCTAAAATCTCAAATCCCAAATCTCAAATCGACCCGATCGCCCCCAGATGTAAAAGCTATATCTAGTAATACCTTAGATGCTCTTGGGGCGAGGCGAAAATCCCCAAAATATGCTAAAAACTCTCAAAAAATGGCTCGATCGAGAACGGCGAGTATTGATTACTGCCAGTGCCGTTGGCGCTACGGTGATTGTACTGCGCTGGTTCGGATTTTTGCAGGCTTTGGAATGGGCTGCTTTCGATCGCTTTGTACGCTGGCGGCCCGCCGAACCAATGGACTCGCGCATCGTCATTATCGAAATTAACGAAACTGACTTGCAAAAATACGGCTACCCCATTTCCGATGCTGTATTGGCCCAATTGCTGCAAAAATTGCACGCTGGCAAGCCGCGGGCGATTGGCCTCGACGTTTACCGAGATTTGCCGACTCAGCCGGGTAATGCCGAATTAATCAAAACTTTTAAAACTATTCCCAACTTAATTGGGATTGAGTTAATGCCAGACGAAACCAGATTTGGAGTGCGCCCGCCTCCGGTACTGGAAAAGCTCTCGCGCATCGGTTTCAACAACGTTGTCCTCGACGCTGACTCAAAAGTGCGCCGAACTTTGCTCTACGCTTGGCCTGGAAACGGCAAAACCTATCAAAGTTTCGCGCTGAGACTGGCTTTGCTTTACCTCGAAACCGAAGGGATTTCCCCTCAACCTGCAACAGTCAATCCTAAATACTTGCAGTTAGGCAAGGGGGTGTTTCAGCGTTTTAAACCGAATGATGGTGCTTACGTGCGATCGGACAGCCGCGGCTATCAAATTCTCACCAACCTGCGCCACCCACGAGGCAGTTTTCGCACGGTATCGATGAGCGACGTGCTTTCTGGCAAAGTACCGGTTGATTTTGTGCAGGAGCGCGCTGTCTTGATCGGCTCAACTGCCCCCAGCCTCAAAGACTTTCACCAAAACGCTTACAGTTCTGGTTTGTTTGCTCCTCCCCAGCCAGTACCTGGAGTTGAGCTTCAGGCTAATTTCTTGAGCCAAATTTTGAGTGCGGCCCTCGACGGGCGCGAGGGTATTAAAGTTTGGCCAGAGGCGGCGGAGTGGCTGTGGATTTTACTGTGGTCTTGGACGGGAGCAAATGTGAGCTGGAAGTTGCGATCGCTCGGGCGATCGGCTTGGTGTTTATCAAGTATCTGTGTAGGATTAAGTGCTAGTTTATACATAGCATGGTTGGCCGGTTGGTGGCTGCCGTTAATTCCTTCCATCCTCAGTCTGTTGGGTTCTGGCTGTGCAGTTGTAGCTTATCTGGCTCACATACAAGAAGAACTCAAACGGTCTAAAGAATTTTTACAATGGCTAATCGATACAATTCCCGACCCGATTTTTGTCAAAGATAGAAATCACCGCTGGGTTGTTTTGAATCAGTCCTATTGTCGGTTTATCGGCTATCCCTTGGAAATTTTAATTTGTCGCACCGATTACGAGTTATTTCCCCAAGCCGAAGCGGATATATTTTGGCAGCAAGACGAATTAGTATTGCAAACTCAGCAGCCGCTAGAAAATGAAGAATATTTTACCGATGCTCACGGAATTACACATCTGATTTCGACTAAAAGATCCCTGCACAAAGATGCTGCGGGAAACCTATTTTTAGTCGGAGCGATCAGAGATATGACCGAGCGCAAGCGCCTGGAAGATGCCCTCAAGCAAAAAAATGCTGAACTCAGCCACCAAGCTTATCACGATGCTCTCACCGGTTTGCCGAACCGCAAAATGTTTCACGAATCCTTGCATCTGTCCCTGGAAAGAGCCTCCAGCAATCAGGAATTGGTAGCTTTACTGTTTTTAGATTTAGATGGATTTAAGTCAATCAATGACACTCTCGGACATCATGCGGGCGATTTGCTCTTACAAGCAGTGGCCGGCAGGCTCAAAAAATGCTTGCGCGGTAGCGATATTATATCGAGGTTGGGTGGCGACGAGTTCACTGTCATCTTGCCGGGAATTCCTGGTAGCGAAGAAGCTGCGAAAGTAGCTCAAAAAATTTGTGACGCCATTATGCAGCCTTTTATATTAGAAGAACATACAGTTTCTGTAACTACAAGTATTGGGATTAGTTTGTATCCAATTGACGGTCAAGAGTCAGATATTTTAGTTAAAAATGCTGATGCTGCGATGTATCGTGCTAAGGAAGGCGGGAAAAATCAATGTCAATTTTCGTAATTAATATCCGTTGAAAAGCACAATCCAACTGTAGGTCAGTGGTGCCATTTTTTATGCCTAAGTTATTTTCTTTTTTTCAAACTCAAATTATTATAAGATATTGTATAGGAAGTCATCTATCATTAGATAGATTTATCAAAAATATCCAACTTAAGGCAGCAAATTGCCGTCTCATTTAACTGTTAAAAAATATAATAAAATTGGGATTAGTTTCACAAAAGATGGCAAGGGCAAGCCAGAGATCGAAACCGTTATGCAGTAAGTGATTTCCATCACAACTCGCAAATTGTAGCAGACTGAAGACCCAATTAACATCGCCGGCACAGCCTTGATTAAAAAGAATTTAGGTAAACTTACAAAAATTTATTAAAGGAAATGTAAAGACATAAGTGGAACTACGTAAATTGATAGATATAATAGATTGCAGGGACTTGCATCTATTTGAGTGATTTGGACAAGACTATGAACACTATGCGTACTTTGATTGGGCTCACAACAACGGCAACTCTGGCTGTCAGTCTGCAAGTCAGCACGATCGGCATTGCAAATGCCGCCTTACTTGCCAATAACTCAACCAGCAACTCAGCAAAAGACCGATCGACCTCCACAGTCTTGACAGCGGCGCCAACATCTCAGGCGCCCAATAACCCCAAAAAATACGAACCCGATCCCAATGGGAGTCCCAAAAGTGACGGTACAGGGACGCGCTGAGGCCAATTTTTCAATATTCTATAGGCCCAGATTTGTACCAATGCGATTGGTTAATTAAAGTGTGACAGCACCAATCCCGATCGGTCAGGGGATAGTCCAGCCGGTAGTGACCGCCGCGACTTTCCGTGCGAAACGCAGCACTTTTGAGAATTAAGTAGCCAATATCCAATAAATTGCCAACTTCCCCCCAATTTCGCAAAACCGAGCTATTTTCGGCATCAGCGGGCGAAAAATCGATCGCTTGTCCGGGCCGTAAATTATCAAGTGCTTGACTCAAAGCCAAAGAGGAAAATTCTTGCCGCCACATCTCAACTTGGACGATCGCTCTTTCCAAATCGCGTTGTCCCCGGCAAATTCCCGCACTCTGCCACACCAAGCTCGGCAATTGGATTCGCAATTTTTCGATCGCCTCAATATCCTGTTGTGAAACCGATTTTTCCAAGATTTCCCCTGCCTCTTCCTCATCTGGTAATACTTCGGACTTTTCACCTTCTAGCTGCAAAAGTCCCATTTGCGCGCCAAAAACCAGACATTCCAGCAGCGAATTGCTCGCCAACCGATTAGCGCCGTGTACCCCCGTGCTGGCAGTTTCTCCCACCGCGTACAAACCCGGAATCGAAGTTTGGTTGAACTTGTCAGCCACAATTCCCCCCATCCAGTAATGGGCGGCGGGCGTCACCGGCACAGGTTCGGCAAAAATATCAATTCCCCAATCAGAGCACACTTGAATAATATTCGGAAACCTGTAGCGCAGCCGATCGACCGCAATCGGGCGCAAATCCAGCCAAACGTGAGGTTCCCCCGTCTTCTGCAAGTGGCGGAAAATAGCGCGGCTGACAACATCCCGAGGGGCGAGTTCCCCGCTGGGGTGAGAATCAAAAGCAAAGCGATATCCCTTGCTGTCAATCAAATGAGCTCCTTCTCCCCGCACCGCTTCGCTAATGAGAAACCGCGGCGCGCCCGCTTTACTCAGGGCTGTCGGGTGAAACTGCACAAATTCTAAATCTCGCAGCAGCGCCCCGGCGCGCCACGCAATGGCCACCCCGTCTCCGGTACTTACCGACGGGTTGGTTGTTTGAGCAAAAACTTGTCCGCCGCCGCCTGTCGCCAACACTACGGCGCTAGCCCGCAGCCACTTAACCCGGGAGTCGCAAATTGAGCTAATGCCCTGACAGCGCCCGGTTTTGTCCAGCCACAGACTCATAGCAAAGGCTGGGGATACGAGTTGAATGTTTTTGCGGTTTAATACTTTTGCTGTCAGGGTACTGACAACGGCTTTTCCTGTGGTGTCGGCGGAGTGGAGCACTCGGCGGCGGGAGTGGGCGGCTTCTAGGGTGAGGGCTAAATCTGGGCCGGTGCGATCGAATGCAACGCCCATTTTGACTAGGGAGTCTATGCAAGCAGCAGCTTCTTCGACTAAAAATTGCACTGCTTCTAAGTCGCAAAGACCTGCTCCCGCAGCCAGTGTATCCTGAACGTGCAGTGCTGCGGAATCTTCAGGGGCGATCGCCGCAGCAATGCCTCCTTGAGCCCAATCGCTTGCAGAAACAGGTAGGATATTTTTATTAATCAAGCCTACGTGCAAATGTTCTGGCAGACAAAGTGCCGTGTACAAACCGGCTGCGCCAGCACCTATCACCAATACGTCAAATTTGTCAGTCATAAGTCGGCCGATTTTAGATTTTAGATTTTAGATTTTATAGCCTTTCTCAAATAAGTGAGGTATGCCCGGGGAAGGCCGGCTCCGGCCGGCTCGGGCCTACGAGCACCGCACTGTTACTGAGACTCGGCTAGAGATTTTAAAATTAACTTTACAGATGAATCTGCGGAATATAACTGTCGATTTTATATTTGACTCTACAGATGACTTGAGGGGCGGGAACTGTCAATTGTAGATTGAATAATTGAATAATTTAATCTACAGATGAATTTGGATTTAAACTAATGTCTAAAATTTTTGGCTCTTCACAATATCGCAGCCTTGTATCCGTCTTTGGGTTCGATCGTGTTTCAAGGCATTCGGCATTCATCAGCCGGAGCCCGAAGCCTTCAAGAGTTGACAGTTGACCTGTGACAGTTGACCGAAAGAGAGCGACCTCTACCTAGAAGTCCGAGGATTGGAGTAATGAATAGTCTGATTTTAATTTCTCCCGCTCGAGCGGGCGGGCTTTCAACCAATTCTTTCTGGTAAGTCAGAAGCCAGAAGCCAGAAGCCCTAAGCCCTAAGCCATAATTCATGAATTAACAAAAAATTAGTTTTGACTAAGGACTAAGGACTAAGGACTAATGACTATTGACTGCTGACTGCTGACTAATGCCGAATGCCTTCAAAAGAGGCCCGCTGCTATCTAGTCGTAGAGACCATTATTCAACCTGGTGTCTCCTTCAATAAAGACTGATTCGACATCAGTTACTGTGAATTTGTCCAAATTAGCTTGCAGCACCTTTTTTTGAGCTTCCGTCAAGCCTGAAATGTTGAGTACGTCCTCAACTTTTTCGTAAGGAGCATTCTTAATAATTTGTCCGGCTAAAGTGGGATACAGCCCTCGAAAGTCCCGAAAGTCGCGGACGGCGCTGTTGTTCAAATCAAGTTTTTTGCCGTATTCTGTGGCAAGTTTGTCATCGGCGCGATTGGTTCTAGCCGGAACATCAACTGCTAGGAGCGAGGATGACGGCAAGACGATGCGGCTCAAGTTCCCCGCGATCGCGCTCGTGTCTCCAGCCCATGCAAAGCAGCCCAGCACTAAGCCCAATACTGCCAATAGACGACCCAATCGTTTCATGAAGTTTTGTCTCCCAATTTCATACACAGCATTTATGTAGAGACTACCATTTTGCTTATGCAGTTTTTCAGATAAATCCGCAGCAGGCCGAGGACTGTTAACAAACTTTACATCTAAGCATTGACATTGCCATGAATATATGCTATGCAACGCAGTTAAGACGATCGCTTAATCTTTTGCCCCACACCCAATTTTCTAGCTATCAAGGACTCTTCCTTTGCTTTTGAGAAAAGCGTTCAAGTCAGTATAATTACTGCCGTAAGTCACGCTGGGAGTGTCGTAACCCTTCAAAGTAACGATGTGCTGCTCGAAAGCTTCTTGGGCGCCCAATTGGGTCAGGTATTTGTAGGTTGTTTCTCCCACGGCGATATCCTTGCCGATTTCCTTGGTGCAAGACTCTAGGCGAAATGCGGCGTTTACAGTGTCTCCCAAGGCGGTGTAGTCCGATCGGTCGCTGCTGCCGGAATTTCCCACCATTGCATAACCCGTATTGATTCCAGCCCCGACTCGCAACGGAAAAGGCAGGGGGTAACGGCTGCTGAGTAAATCAGTTGCCTTGTGCAGTTCGCTCAAAGCTTGGCAAATCCGCATCATTTCCTCGCTGCTAACACCGTCGGGTTTGTGGAACCACACAGCCATGATGGCATCGCCGATGTATTTGTCCACCCAACTGCCGTGTTCGCGAATGATGTGTCCGGCTTTGCGGAACCAATTCCCAATGACTTCCGAAAGCAGGGTTTCGTCTAGCTGTCTGGTCAAAACTGTAAAGTCTCGGATGTCCATTACCATGACGCTGATCAGGCTGCGTACCGTCAAAGTCGCGGTAAAATCTTCCGAGTCTGTGTCGTGTATGCGATCGAGCCTGCGGCCTGCGGTTGGGTTGTGGAAGTCCAACTCGGTTTGACCGAAAATAATTCGATCGCCATTTCTGAGGGTGACAGGAATGCTCACCCGCCGCCCGTTGACAAAGGAACCGTTGCGGCTGCCCAAGTCGATCAGGTAAAACTCTCCGGTCTCCATTTGCTGTAGCATCGCGTGATTTCGGGAAATCCAGCGATCGGTCAATACAAAATTATTGTCATCATTCCGCCCTACTGTCCAGCAATTGCTGCCGGAGAGCGGCAAGTAGCGATTGCCGCTTTCTGTACGAAGTAACAAATGTGGATTGGCTTGCAAAGTCACCACAGCCCTAGAAACAACATCAATTCAACCGATTTGAGGTTTTCAACTTTACATTTTAACTTTAGTACGCGGCTCATCGAAAACTCCTGGGTCTGAAACCCCGTCCTTTGAGGATGGCTTTTGTGTTAAAATTCAAACCAGCGGAATTGAAAACCAAGTATCCGCGCAGCACCTTGAAAACTAGAGGTAGGGGGTTCCAAACAGGAAGGCTTGTTTGGGTAAAATCTCTAAGCAACAAGTACAAAATAGCAATTGTTTGCTGAAACCGTACCGCTGGGCTAGCGGAATCGGGACTCTGGAATGGGTCGAAAGTCTGTGGACTCTGTGTAAGACAGTACATGGTTTTTAACTGTGGTATGCGACGGTGAATGAAGCAGAAACTCAAATCGTGAGGTTTGGGAATCTCCGTGCATTTATGCCGGAGAGGATGTCAAAACTAAGATTGCCCGTAAAAACCTGAAATCGGCTGTTCTAAAAATTTAAAATAGTTTAGTCGATCGATGCACCGAACCCATAAAGCATTGCCAAACTACCGCGCGATCGCCACCGCAGGTAGTTACCGCTCGATCATAGGCCAAAGTGTAATATTTTGCACGTCATATCATGTCCGCTAACATCGGAATTATGTAGTGCGAGCTTAAGAGCTCGCAACCTTGGATCGCGAGCTCTTAAGCTCGCACTGATATGCTCCAAAGGTATCTTTAAGATTTGTTGCTAGACTTCCACTTTTTGAAGCAGTCCAACAAAGCCTTTTCCTCGCTGCGGCGCTGAATCAATTAGAAACACGAAAATTTTATGTTGTCGAAAAGAATTTTGCCTTGTCTGGATGTGAAAGCTGGCCGCGTGGTCAAAGGTGTGAATTTTGTCAACCTTAAGGATGCTGGCGATCCGGTGGAAATGGCTCAGGTATACAATGATGCGGGTGCTGACGAGTTGGTATTTCTGGACATTACGGCGACTCACGAAGACCGGAATATTATGATTGATGTGGTGTACCGGACTGCCGATCGAGTATTTATCCCTTTGACGGTGGGCGGCGGCATCCAATCCTTGGACACCATTAAAAGTTTGTTGAGGGCAGGCGCTGATAAGGTAAGCATTAATTCAGCGGCGGTACGCGATCCGAGTTTGATAGACAAAGCGAGCGATCGATTTGGCAATCAATGTATTGTACTGGCGATCGACGCTCGCAAACGCCAAGATGCCGAAAATCCCGGTTGGGACGTGTACGTGCGCGGAGGGCGAGAAAATACTGGAAAAGATGCGATCGTCTGGGCCAAGGAAGCCGAACAGCGCGGCGCCGGAGAAATTCTAGTGACAAGCATGGACTCTGACGGCACTCAAGCCGGTTACGACTTGGCATTAACCCGCAGCATCGCCGAAGTTGTAGAAATTCCCGTGATTGCTTCCGGTGGCGCAGGCAACTGTCACCACATCTACGAAGCCGTCACTGAGGGCAAAGCAGAAGCAGCCTTGCTGGCTTCCCTGCTTCATTACGGGCAACTAAGCGTCGGAGAAATTAAGACTTATCTAGCAAAATGTCAAGTTCCCGTGCGGCAACAGTAGTTCAGTTGTCAGTTATCAGAATCTGATATCTTGCAGCAACAGGCTGGGGGCCTGTTCCACGATAATTACATTTTCTTTTGGGGTGGGCGGACTTCTCACCCCGATCGGCACTATTGCAAATAGTGCTTAATGTGAGGTTCATTAAACAGCAGAATTTTGTAGATTTTACGTTTAGATAACAGTTCAAAAAAAGCATAAAACCCAAGACAAGCTGAAAAACCGCTATACACAATCACTCATTCCCATGATGTACCATACTCATCTATCGGAAGACACAAAGCCCAAATATTCCCTGAGAAAGATTTCACAACCCCGTTTTTTAAGCTAAATATTATATATCAGCTCAAAGTAACAGATTGCCACTACTAATTTATGTGGCTTTGGTCAAACTAGAGTTAAAGATTGTGCAGAATTTGAGTTAAATTCAGCCTCTTAACAATCTCAGCGATCAAAACTTCTAAATACGGAGAAAATTTGTATGTCTTTTATCAGCTTTAACCTCCCAGTCAAGCGTTTAGTTCGCAGTTTAATACCTGTTTGTTTTTGTGCATTGATGTTTGTTTCTAATGCTTTCCCAGCTTTTGCTGTTACCAGTAGCCCCACCAAAGGTGAAGACAAACTTTTGGGGATTGAGAAAGAAGCTCAAAAAGCTGTCTTGAAAAACCCGATGTCTCTCGAAGAAACTCAAGAAAAAGCCAGCAAAGGGCCTAACGAAGTTCAGGGAGATGCTGACCTTGAAAAAATGAAAAATCCTTCCAATACAAAGGCTACATCCTTTGAGCAACAAGTCAAAAAGGCTGTCAGCAAAATCAAAGACTAACTGCACAGTTATCAGCCTTAAAAAGTAGGGACACCGCACAGCCGTGTCCTTATTTTTTTCTATGCGAGTTCAATTTATACCATTTTTTGGGCAAAATTCACGTGACAGTCTTCCGTAGGGTGTGTCGCTATCAACGATTTTAAAGAAACAGCGAAAATCTAATAGACCTCTTGCAAAAATAGCTAGGACGGGCTCTCCTGCCCATCCCACAAAAAGTTTTTTTTGTTGTGGAATGGGCAGGAGAGGCCGTTCCAAAATTTGATTAAAAGGACTTTTGCAAGAGGTCTAATAGATACGCACCTGGGAGTTTCAACGATCGGAAAAGCAACTCTCCGTTTCACTCCGTGCAAAAATTTTCTTGTAAAAAGCTTTTTTATAAATGGTATTAGCTTGAGTTTTAAGAATGGGTATCATATCATATCAGGTCAATTTCTCGCAATAAAAACGATTTGTAGTAATGACTTTAGTCCGCATCCATCCCAGTAGTAAAGTCTTTACTACAAACAAATTTTGTCGGTTTGTAGTGAGGACTTTAGTCCGCATCGATCCGAAGATTTGCATTTTAAACGAGCGAACAAATTTTATCGGTTTGTAGTGATAACTTTAGTTCAATACACTTGGGTTTAAACCATCCTCAAGGCAAAAAAATGTTAAAAATAGACACGGAGATTGCTTTTCTAGGAATCGGGAAAGCTAACGTCCCTCGCAATGACAACTTCTAACCCAAGCGTATTTGACTTTAGTAAAGCGTCATGGATGCGGACTAAAGTCCTCACTACAAACCAAAGTGAGGAATGCGAGTAAAGCGTCATGGATGCGGACTGAAGCCCTCACTACTAACTTAATTGTGGTTGATCTGGGAGGATGTAATATCAGATCGAATAATAAAGTGGAAACGACTTGGCATCTTTCGGCTTGACGAACACTCTTTGCTGCGGCTGCAACTGCAAGCTATCAAATCTTTCTCTCGTCAAATTAGCATTCACTACTTGACCGTCATCTAAGGTTAATTCTACCTGGATTTCCCATCCCAAATGAATCAAGCGACTGATTCTTGCAGGCACTGTTGCACTATTTTCTGTTGTTTCAATTACTACGTCGTGAGGACGCAAGAAAATCTCTGGGTTGGCTGAGTCAAAGCCGTTGTCTTGAAACATTCTCGAACTGCTGGGTAACACATTCACGGGCCCGATAAAACTCATGACGAATGCACTGGCTGGATGGTCGTAAATTTCTGCGGGTGTGCCTACTTGTTCGATTTTACCTTTGTTCATTACTGTAATTCGATCGGCAACTTCCATCGCTTCTTCTTGATCGTGCGTCACAAAGACTGTGGTAACGTGCACTTCGTCGTGGAGTCTCCGCAACCAAGCGCGCAAATCTTTGCGGACTTTGGCATCGAGAGCTCCAAAAGGTTCGTCTAACAGCAATACTTTCGGTTCCACAGCCAGAGCTCTGGCGAGGGCTACCCGCTGGCGCTGGCCTCCTGAAAGTTGCGACGGGTATCTGTCGCCCAATCCTCCCAATTGAACTAAATTTAACAATTCTTCTACGCGGGATTTGACTTTCGCCGGTGGAGTTTTCTGAATTTCCATGCCGAAAGCGATGTTTTTTCGCACTGTCATGTGCTTGAATAGCGCGTAGTGCTGAAACACAAAGCCAATATTGCGGTCTTGGACGCTGGTATTGGTGGCATCTTGGCCTGTCAGCCAGATTTTGCCGGAGTCGGGCATTTCTAAGCCTGCAATCAGCCGCAGCAGCGTAGATTTGCCAGAACCTGACGGGCCCAGCAGTGCAACTAGGGAACCTGATTCAATTTTCAAGCTGACTCGATCGAGTGCTTGGAAACTGCCAAACTGTTTTGATACGTCTTCTACAACTATGCCCATAGGAAGTTCGGCAACGGATGAGTGTAATGGATTTAACGGATGGATGTTGAGCTTTGAGGTTCGAGGAAATAGCTAAAAATATTAATCCCCGGTTTCTGGATAGGTTTATGTAAGATTTTAGAGCACGATCGCACATCCGTTGCTTAATTTTAGGGTTTTGGCGATCGCACATCCGTTTTTAGATTGGAGATTTTAGATTTGAGATTGACTTGCAGCTTTGAATCTGGAAGATTGAACAGGAGTCTGAAATTTTGATCTCTCCACCACAGCCCTGCGGGGCTTTGTATCCGTTTTTGGGCGGGGTCAAACACCAGAAAATTCACAAATATACACCTCAATCACAAAACAACACAATTCTTTGCCACCAAAGTTGGCGTTTGGTACTACAATGCAGCAAAAGTTCAAGCGTTTTTGACTTCAAAGGCTGAGGGGATAAAGGAAAATGGGAGATGTTAGACCTGTGCCTGTAGGCATAGTTGGCGCTTCAGGTTATGGCGGCGTGCAACTGGTGCGACTGCTGGCGGATCACCCAGGGGCCGAAGTAGTGTATGTAGGCGGGGATAGCAGTGCGGGAAAACCTTTTTCCAGCCTTTATCCGCATCTGACTAACTGCATTGATTTGACTGTAGAGGCGATCGACCTAGATAAAATAGTGGCAAAATGTGAGGTTGTGTTTCTGTCGCTGCCGAACGGTTTGGCTTGCCAAATGGCACCGACGCTGATTGAAGGCGGCTGCAAAGTCTTGGATTTGTCGGCTGATTACAGATTTGAAAATCTGGACACTTACAAAGCTTGGTACGGCGGCGAGCGATCGGACTCTGCTTTAGCAGCAACCGCTGTTTACGGTTTGCCAGAATTGTATCGCGATCGTATCAAAGACGCTCAATTAGTAGGCTGTGCCGGTTGTTACGTCACGGCTAGTTTATTAGCCCTGGCCCCCTTACTCAAACAAGGTCTGATTGTGCCAGAAACAGCAATTATCGACGCCAAATCAGGATCTTCGGGAGGGGGCCGCAAAGCCGAAGTTAATCTGTTGTTGGCAGAAGCTGACAATTCCATAGGCGCTTACGGCGTTGCCCGTCACCGCCACACCCCAGAAATTGAACAAGTTTGCAGCCATTTAGCCGGACAAGATATCAAAGTCCAATTTACTCCCCACTTGATGCCGATGGTGCGGGGAATTCTGGCAACTGTGTACGCAAATTTGCGCGATCCGGGATTGGTGCGGGAAGATTTAATTACAATTTTCAGTGCTTTTTACCGCAATTCTCCTTTGGTAAAAGTGTTACCGGCTGGGGTTTATCCGCAATCTAAATGGGCTTGCGGCACGAATCTTTGTTACATTGGCGTGGAAGTAGATCCGCGTACTGATAGGGTAATTGTGATGTCGGCGATCGACAATTTAATTAAAGGTCAAGCCGGTCAAGGCATCCAGTGCATGAACTTGATGATGGGTTGGGAAGAAACTTTGGGTTTGCCTCAATTGGCTTTCTATCCTTAATTATTGGGAATGGGGCATGGGGCATGGGGCATGGGGCATGGGGCATGGGGCATGGGGCATGGGGCATGGGGCATAGTTAGTAGTTTTTCTAATAACCAATTCCCAATTCCCAATTCCCAATTCCCAATTCCCAATTCCCCCATCATGCCCGATGCCCGATGCCCCATGCTCTGTTTGGCCGATAATTAAATGTTATTTCGGCCCGTAGCCGATCGATCCTGCGTAAATTGCCCGATCGCCCAATTCGTCCTCAATCCGCAACAAACGGTTGTATTTAGCAACCCGTTCGCTGCGGCACAGAGAACCAGTCTTGATTTGACCGGCGCGAGTCGCTACTGCTAAATCAGCAATTGTAGTATCCTCAGTTTCACCCGAACGGTGGCTGATGACCGATCGATAGCTGTTGCGCTTCCCTAAGTCGATCGTATCCAAAGTCTCAGTCAAAGAACCAATTTGATTCAGCTTAATCAAAATCGAATTGCTAGCTTTCAAATCAATTCCTTTTTGCAAGCGCGTGCGATTAGTAACAAACAAATCGTCACCCACCAACTGAACTTTGCTGCCCATTTTCTGAGTCAGCGCCACCCAACTATCCCAATCGTCTTCGTGCAAACCATCTTCAATGGAAACGATCGGATATTGACCTACTAAACCCTCCAAATAATCAATTAATTCTGCCGGCGAATGAGCCACACCGTCGTAGGTGTACTTCCCATCTTTGTAAAATTCGCTAGCAGCAACATCCAAAGCCAAAGCAACTTGTTCCCCAGGCTTGTAACCAGCTTTTTCAATTGCCATCACCAACAAATCCAAAGCTTCCTGATTGGAACCCAAATTAGGAGCAAAACCGCCTTCATCGCCAACACCAGTCAGCAAATTTTTGTCTTTCAAAACTTTAGCCAGGCTAGCAAATACTTCTGCACCCCAGCGCAAAGCTTCCTTAAAAGAAGGTGCTCCCACAGGCACAATCATAAACTCCTGAATGTCTACGTTGTTGTCCGCGTGGGAACCGCCGTTGATGACGTTCATCAAAGGCACGGGTAAAACGTTAGCTAAAGCGCCGCCCAAGTAGCGGTAAAGGGGTATTTGTAAAGTCTCGGCGGCAGCCTTTGCTGTGGCTAGGGAGACTCCGAGAATGGCATTGGCGCCGAGGTTAGACTTGTTGGGGGAACCGTCCAAGTCAATCATAGTTCGATCGATTAATGGTTGGTCGATCGCATCCAGATTAGCCAAAGCGGGAGCAATTTTGTGTTCGACGTTAGCAACCGCTTTTAAAACTCCCTTACCACCGTAGCGGCTTTTGTCATCGTCGCGGAGTTCGTGGGCTTCAAAAGAGCCTGTAGACGCGCCGCTGGGAACTTGGGCGAGTCCGACAACACCATTGGCTAGATACACTTCAGCTTCGATGGTGGGGCGGCCGCGGGAGTCGAGGATTTCTCTGGCTTTAATAGATTCGATCGCAGTGTCTTGCATATTAACGATTCCTGACTTTGCTCAAGGTTTGATGACATTTGGCAGTCTGTCGGTTCTCCCACACTGACTGCTGACGGGTAATAGAGTACGCGATCCCGACAATTATTGACACAGAGTTCAAAATATTTGCGGATTTGGCAAGCCCTATGTCAATAAGCTTGGCTTGTTGCCGGACAATCTCTGACAATTTTGACACTAATTTGATGTTTTAAACCGCAGATTCACGCAGATTGGTTAATTGGAACCTTTGTTAACATCAGAATGTCAACAAAATCAATCAAATCAGGAGAAATCTAAAATGTTAGAAACAAACGTCGGAGAAATTAAATCCTTAGCTATCGATTCCGATCCAATTATTCCCGATCCCCCAAACATCAGATTGCTCACAGGGCCATTGCCAAATCCCATCGATCCCAACTTTTTTGACCTTACTCCCAATAACGATACAGTTCAATTAGCCAACGGAATTTTGCGGAACACTCCCGGAGGTTTGCGCGCCTTAGCAGGCGACGATTTTGTCCGAGGTTCCGGTGGTGCGGAACTGATGAACGGGAATGGTGGCTTCGATACTTTAATCGGAGGCTGCGGTAACGATACTATTCGCGGCGGTCAAGATTCTGACATACTTTACGGACAATGCGGCAACGATATTCTCAGCGGCAATCAAGGCGATGATGTCGCCTATGGAGGCACGGGAAATGATTTTGTGCGAGGTGGTCAAGGAAATGATGCTTTAGTCGGAGACAGTGGCAATGATACTCTGATTGGTGATGCAGGAATTGACAGACTTTGGGGAAAAGAAGGCGCAGATTTGTTTGTAATTAGAAGAGAAGCGGGAGCAACTTCGCGGGAATTTGGTTCAGCTCAAGCCCGTCCAATTGGGACTTTTCCTTTGAGTACAGAAGAAGTGCCAGCAGATTTTATTCTCGATTACAATCCGGCCCAAGGAGATGTAATTGGATTGGCGGGAGGGCTGACGCGAAACGATATTGTCTTGACCGAAAGGTTTGCAACAATTGGCGATGCGAGAAGTTACGATAGCAACGGGCCTATTCCTCCGGGATCGATTATAACTACTGAGTTTAGATTTTTAAACATTAAGGCGACGGTGATTCGCGAAGCTAGCACCGGCAATATCTTGGGTTTAGTGAAGGATGTTTCGCCGAGTCAACTTCAGTTTGCCTCTGTGTCTGACAGTGCGATCGCCCTTGGATAAGCGTCATAGGTTTGTAGTGAGGACTTCAGTCCTTTCTAAAGACTAAAGTCTTTACTACAAACCATTTTTATAGTTGCCAAATTCTGCATTTCAAGACCAAAAATCCGCCACATCATATCCCATGTCGCGGAGCATTTGTCGCAGCAAAGGCAAACTCAAACCAATCACATTTGTGTGACAGCCTTCGATTTTTTCCACAAAAAAGCCGCCTTTACCTTCGAGTGCAAAACATCCTGCACAGCCGAGTGGTTCGCCCGTAGCAACGTAAGCCACAATTTGACGGGAGGTAACTTCGGCAAAATGAACTTTTGTAACTTGACACCGAACGAGCGATCGCTCCATTGCCTCATCAAAGTTATCGAATCTAGTATCAATTAAAGCATGACCCGTATAAAGTTCGCCAACTTTACCGCGCATTTTCTGCCAGCGGGAGATTGCTTCTTGGGCATCCTTGGGTTTGCCGTGAATTTCGCCATCAATAACCAAAATGGAATCGCATCCCAACACCAAACACGATTTGGGATTGGGAATTTGCGGGTGAGAATTAGCGAGCAAAAAACTAGCTACAGCGTCAGCTTTTCCCTCTGCTAAAACCTGCACTAATTTAGTAGCATCCCTCATTTTTATTTGCCCTTCATCAAAATCGCTGGGGCAAATTACCGCTTGAATACCCGCACTTTCTAGCAGGCTGCGGCGCGCCGGGGAAGCTGAGGCTAATACAAAAGTTGGAGTTTTCATAATTTATAAGAAGGAAGAAGGAAGAAGGAAGAAGGAAGAAGGAAGAAAGAATAGTTACCTTCCAGGCTCTGCCTTGGAATACATACCCGGAGGCTCTACCTCCAATGCTCTTCGGCCCAATTCCCAATTCCCAACCCTAATAAACAGAGAAAGACTTAACAACTTTCTCAAAAGCTTCTTTTACCTTCGGCCAGCGTTCTTCGGTAGTGGAAACGTTCAGCGTAAATAGTTTGCCGCGGCTGACTGCTACGCTGGCTAAGTTGTGCCGCTGTTGGTTTGGGAGTTTGACGGCGTATTCTAAAATGTAGTAGCTTTTCGATCGCGATTCCCGACTTTCTGCATTGACTAATTCAGCTTCGCGCCCCGAATCTGTCGGGGCGATCGCACTTTTGCTGAGCTTGTATCCCACATCCGTCGGCGTGCCCAAATCTGCGAGAGTTTTGTTCCCAGCCACTGGACTGATGACCACGCTGACGTTCTCGGTTTGCTGGATCAAATCGCGGAACACCACATCGGGGCCGTTGGAAACTGCGATCGGCAGCCAGCCGTTAGGATAGAGAAATTGATAGCCGTCGCCGGTATCAACGTAGCTTTTGAGTCCGGTGACTTTAGACACACAACCTGTCAAGCTGAGGCTTAAAACCACCAGAAGTATTGCTGCAATTCGTTTGAGCATTATTTTATCGATCGGGTAACACTAAAATATTGAATTTCTATTGTCTCACCAAACCTTGCGTCTAAAAATAGTTAAGCTATGGATCGCCAATTGTGTATTGCTGGCAAGCCATAGCCGTACAGTTTAATTTTTCTCAAAATAATTACAGGTGAGTCAGCCAGCTAATCAGTCCGTGCTTGGTAGAAACTTCTAAAGCCAAGAGAGAAACAAAACCGATCATCGCGAGGCGGCCGTTCAAGCGTTCTGCGTAGGGTGTAAAGCCTGTGCGGGCTTCATCGTCAATGTATACTTTGGGCTCGATCGCAAAATTGTTCATTTTGCCGTCGTTGTCGAGTAGTAAGCCTCTGTCAGCCATGTTAGTGTCCTAAGTTGTTTTTGGTGTAATGTAAACTAATGTAACAGACTTGTGAAGAGATGTAAAGGATTATGAGTTTTTTTTTTCATTCGCCGCGACTCAGATACCAGTTTTCCCAAAAAAGGCAAGAGGCGGGCAAGCTCGAAACCCTTATACAATCAGTCATTCCCAAATCTAAAATCTAAAATCTAAAATCTAAAATCCTATGACTGCAGGCAGTAGACTCACGGCCCCGGAGGGGAGAGGATAGAGTTGAGAGGCGCAAAAATCGATGGTGTGGCAAATCCCAGTCTGGGTTTGACGAAAATAGTGGAAGAATGGAGGAAAAATTTATGCGGGCCAGTCTGGAAATGCGGTGGTTTTATAGCGGTGCGCTGCCAAAACCGATCGGGCAATGGTTTGGAAGCGAGAGTCTGGGCGGGTATCTATCCCCGCCTGAAGAGCGAGAAGATTTATATTTGCTGATACCTAGTTGCGACTACTTGGGAGTAAAACTGCGCGGGAAAAATTTACAAGTAAAGTGGCGGCAGGAAGAATTGGGGGTGATGCCCTTCGGCAACCGCTGGGAAGGCAAAGCCGAGAAATGGCTGAAGTGGATATGCGCCGACACGATGGCGCCGCTACCGGCGGATATAATCGCAACTGGAAAGTGGGTGAAGGTGAAAAAAAAGCGAGCGCAGCGTCTTTACCAAGTTTCTGCCCCAGGCGTGCTAATGTCTGTGCCTGTCGAAGCGCCTATTCCGCAAGGCTGCATTGTAGAAATTACTCAGTTAAATGTTAACGGCACTGCGTCGTGGACTTTGGGCTTTGAAGCGTTTGGGAGCGAAAATTTTTTGGCCGAAAGTCTGCAAACAGTAGCTAATTGGACTAGCAAGAGTTATCAGGCGCAAAAGTTGAAAGCTGAGGATTCTTCTGGCTATCCGACTTGGCTGGCCCGCAAGTAAGGAGGGGGAGAGGGGGAGAGGGGGAGAGAGGGAGATAGGGAGATAGGGAGAGGGGGAGAGGGGGAGAGGGGGAAAGGAAGAGGGGGAGAGGGGGAGAGGGGGAGAGGGGGAGAGAATTTGAAACTTTTCTCGAAAACTCTTTTGCTGAATCTGTGGATAGCGCTTCAGAGACTTCAAGCCCGGATCTGCTCAAAAGTTAACAGAATTTCCTTTTCTCCCATTCTCCATTCTGCCATTTTCACTCTCTCCATTCTCTCATTCTCCTACTCAGACACCTTCGCCACTCGATCGGCACTTCTGAGAATTTGACAAGCCAAAATCGCCGCCCCAAACCCATTATCAATATTCACAACACCCACACCAGCCGCACAAGAATTGAGCATAGTTAAAAGAGGAGCAATCCCGCCAAAACTCGCGCCGTAACCTACACTTGTCGGCACAGCAATCACCGGACAATCCGCCAAACCCGCAACTACACTCGCCAAAGCACCTTCCATACCCGCAACCGCAATCAACACATCAGCACCAGCAATTACGTGCCGGTTGCTCAGCAAGCGGTGAATCCCCGCAACTCCCACATCCCACAAACGCCGCACCCCAAAACCGCAAAGTTCCGCAGTCACAGCCGCCTCTTCGGCTACAGGCAAATCGGCTGTTCCCGCACTGATAATAGTCACAGTACCCGGACGCTGGGGAGTTGGGGATTTAGCAGAAATTGCACAAATTCGAGCTGTTTTGTAGTAGCACAAATCGGGTATTTTTTGCTGCAATTGCTCGAAAACTTCTGGCTCAATTCGCGTCGCCATCACCGCAGAATTGCGCCCGCGCATGGCTTCGATAATCTCAACAATTTGGTCTGATGTTTTTCCGGGGCCCCAAATGACTTCCGGAAAACCGGTTCTGAGAGTGCGGTGGTGGTCAATTTTGGCAAAATCGCCGACTTGCTCGAAGTCAAAATGCTTTAATTTGTCCAAAGCTGCGATCGGGCTAACATCCCCGGCCGCCACTGATTCGAGTAATTTCTGTAAAATTTCAGGTTCCATTAATTAATGATATCTTCTGTACTCAAACAAATATACCAAAATAGGTTCGTAAATAGGTTCGTAGTGAGGACTTCTGTCCTCTTCTTTCTGCGGACTAAAGTCCTCACTACGAACCAATAACAACTGTTTGTAGTGAGGACTTCTGTCCTCTTCTTTCTG
>NZ_JAEQCI010000069.1:29995-52663 GCF_020738565.1 Microcoleus sp. PH2017_12_PCY_D_A
CGGACTAAAGTCCTCACTACGAACCAATAACAACTGTTTGTAGTGAGGACTTCTGTCCTCTTCTTTCTGCGGACTAAAGTCCTCACTACGAACCAATAATGCCTATTCGGTAATTTTTAGCTCGTACAAATTCCAGAAAGAACCGCCAATCGCACTGTAGCGAATTCCCGAAATGCGATCGCGCACCGCCTCAAAAGTCAGCGGATTTACCATATAAATAAAAGGCACTTGTTCCGCTATAATTTGCTGCGTCTCCCCATACAGTTCCTTGCGCTTCGCCTCGTCAAGCTCCTGGGACGCCTTCACATACAAGTCATCAATTTTTTGCTCCCAGTCGTAAACTTTCCAACCCTTAATCGGCGGTTCTCCGGCTTGCGGGCCCTGATTGAAACTGTGCAAAGTCCCCTTGACTGACCAAATATTGTAGCCGCTGTGCGGTTCCAGCCCTCCGGTAAAACCGCCGAGGTAAGTATCCCAATTTTTAGTCAGGCGCAGCTTTTCCACATAAGTGTTAAAACTGAGGAACTGCGTGTCAATTTCCATCCCCAGTTTGCCCAAATCTTGCTTAATTTGCGTTCCCATTTGCTCCCGAACTTTTTTACCTGCCGCCATCAACAAAGTAAACCGCACTTTGTTGCCCTCAGCATCCAACAATTCGCCGTTACTATTATACTTGAATCCTGCACTTAACAGTAACTCTTTCGATTTTTGCGGATCGTAACTGTAAGTTTTCAATCCCTGTTCTGGAGACAAGTAGAACGGACTTTGCGCCGGAATTGGGGAATGCAGGGGCGCGCCAAGTCCGCGATAGATATTGTTAGTCATAGCCTCGCGGTTGATGCCGTAAGCAATTGCTTGCCGAAACTCCTTACTCAAAAACCAGCGAGACTTAACCGGGTCTACAAAGGGCTGATCTTGAGCGTTACGCCCCTTATTCAGATTGAAACACATAAACACGCTACCAGTATCCGGGCCGCCGTTGAACACTGTATATTTGCCGCGTTTTTCCTCCCGTTTCAGTAGCGGAAACACCTCCGGCTGCACGTCCAGAGTATCCAAATCGCCCGATCGAAAATTCAGGAGTTGAGTATCAGTATTTTCGATAATTTGCCAAACAATTTGCTGGATGAAAGGCTGACTGTTACCCTGTGCATCTTTGCGCCAAAAATACGGATTTCGTTCCAAAACAACGCGCTGGTTGGGAGTATAGCTCAGCATTCGGTATTGACCGTTACCGACAATTTTTTTAGGATCTGTATCCGTGCCCCAAGCAGAGAGGAATTTAGGCTTGCCGTCTGCCTCTGTCTGGGTGGCAGCTTCCTGCAAAATATGAGCTGGTAAAATCGGTATTCCCCCAGCAAATCTAATAAAAGGAGCAAAAGGTTCTGGCACTGAAAATTCAACGCGGCGGCTGTCAATTTTTTTGAGTTTTGGCAATTGACGGCTCGTGCCAACTCTCAGAGTATCTTTCAAGCCGCTAGGAATTTTTTCATTGAAATAAATCTTTTCATAGCTGAATATAATATCATCAGTTGTCATCGGTTCGCCGTCTGACCATTTCAATCCTTCTCGCAGGGTAAAGACAATCTTTTTGCCATCTTTAGAAACTTCCCAAGATTCAGCTAAACCGGGTTCTAGTTTCGATGTCAAGCCGTTTTCATTGAGCAATCCCTCGTACATATAGCCAAACACGCTGTATGCAGACTGATTTAGCGGGTAGTTGAAGGTGGCGGGGCCGCTGGGGGTGGGAACGACGAGCCTGTTTGCTAAGTTAGTCGATCGCGCCATACTGCAAGCTGAGACACTGACGGCTGCGATCGTAGCGAGCAAAACAGCCAACCAGCGGCGCTTTGAAAGTAAAATAGGGAAAATTTTCATAATGATTTACTGTACCACCTGCGTGCAATTATGACTGAGATTGTAGCCAACCTAGAAAGTTTTTAGTGACAGAGAAATACTTTGTAATCCCGGCTTCTCGCAAAACACCTTGAACTTTCGATAGACCAAATTCTTTGACGTTACCGCTGAGAAATACTTTGGCTTCTGTAGAATGCGATCGCGCATGATTCAGGATACAGTGTAGAATCAAATTGTCTGTTGGGTCTTTTTCGATCAAAGTTTCGTTTAAGCTTGCTTGGACAATCTCTGGATTTAATGCAATCATTTCGGCATTTATTGACATCAGATTTATCGCTTCCCGCAAGCGAAATTTTATTTCATCTATTCGTTCGACATAGTATAGGAATGACTCTTCTAAGTGAAAAAATAGAGATGCAGCATATTCAGATGTTACATCTCGCTTTGTTTCGCTAATTTGACGACTTAACTGTTCCTTAAAAGAGTTTTGTCGCTTCAACTCATCCTCTGAAGCTGACAAAGCCGACCTGTAACAAATGCTGGGTATGACTAACTGAACTGATGAGGACAAATCTCTGAGCAACATGATTGCTTCAGCTTCGCGCCCTGTAGCAATACTCATCAGAAAGTTGGTCTCGATATATATAATTGCCACCTAATTCCACTCCTGATTTTGTTGTTCCACCTGCAAGTAACGGCAGTAAACCGATGGCTGCTATCTGTTCCGATGCTGGCGGACTTTCTGATTTCCAGTTATAATCTAAGTCATGCAGCCACGATTCAATTAGCCCCTCAATGGTACGTTCAAAGATCCATCTACTGCCAAATGTCGGCATATAATAGCGACAGATTTCAGCAGTATTGAGAGTGCAAACAGGTTCTGATAAATTCACACCATCCCATTTGAAAATCAAGATTTGTTCCGCGTCAATAAACATAGCATAGGGAACGATCGCGTTTCTTTCAGATAGCTTAGCTAACACAGCTTTCAGCCAATCGATCGCGCGATCGACAATTTTCTGTTTAGCGTCTGCTTCTTGAGCTTGAATGATTTTAACCTCGATTAGCACGACTATGCGATCGTCCTTATCCAACGCGATGACATCCGCGTCTACAGGAAATTGTAATTCCCAGTTGTCAGTGTCCATGATTTCAGCCTTCCTAGCGATTTTGGATTAAAGAATTGACTCCACTGTCAATTAGAGATTGTAGAGTTCTATTTTTTGCCCAGCAAAACTACAGCATAGGCTGCAATTCCTTCCTCTCTCCCCACGGGCCCTAACTTTTCGTTGGTAGTAGCTTTGATGGCAACTTGGTCTGGTTTTAATTGTAAGATACCTGAAAGCCGATCGCGCATTTGCTCAATATGCGGCTTCAGCTTGGGACGTTCGGCCACCACAACCGAATCTATATTGCCAATTTCCCAGCCTTTATCTAATATTAACTGATTGACTTGTGCCAGCAACACTAAACTGTCTGCACCTTTCCATTTCGGGTCAGTTGGAGGGAAATAGAGACCGATATCTCCCAAACTGAGAGCTCCTAGCATGGCGTCCATAATCGCGTGGGTGAGTACGTCTGCGTCGCTGTGTCCTAATAAGCCTAATTCGTGGGGAATGTGCACGCCGCCGAGGATGAGGGGGCGTTCTGGAACTAAGCAGTGAATGTCGTAGCCGTTACCGATGCGGATGTTCATTTTATTCAGTTGACAGTTGACAGTTGACAGTTGACAGTTTACTGCTTGAGGGCGACCTCTACCTAGAAGTCCGAGGATTGGAGTAATGAATAATCTGATTTTAATTTCTCAACGGCGATCGGAGTTCCGGCTTTAAACCAATTCTTTCTGGTGAATTTTAGGTGGCTAAAAAGCAGACAGTAGAGTATTATGTCACAGTCTGGGTGGAGATGAGTAAGTTTTTTGGGCGATTCCCTACGGGATAGCTACGCTTCACGACCTTTTTTACTTTTCAGGCGATATTGGAGGAATGCGATCGGCTGTTAAAATTACTACTTTCCCATCTTCCCAAACAGCAATAGATTCACCTAATTTGCGGTGTCTTTCTATAGCTGCGGCAACGGCCGCTTTCAGTCCCGCATTAATCTTTGTAGATAAAAGTTGTCTGGGTTTTGATTGTTTCATTTTATTTTTTAGTTATTTGATTCCAGTTTTCAACATTATAGATTATCTGTTCTTCCTCGATACTTCCTTCTGCAACTAACTGAGCCGTTTCGTGAGAGTTGTCATAGATAATCCAATTGTCGCACAGTGGCAAATACAGAGCAATCAAATTTAGCAGTCCTCTGTCATAGCGGCGGCGGATGACATCTTCTGGGATAGAATGACCGCCGCTAGCTACCCGTCTGGCTACTCTTGCTACGGCCAGTTCTGGCGATCGCAGCCAAAAGTAAATTAAGTTAATTGTATAATTTTTTGTTTTACAAGTTCGGAGAAAAGCCGCAAAGCTGCGGGCTGCTAGAGTTGTCTCAAAGGCAAAGTCTGTTCCCGAATTAGATAGGGTTTGCAGTCTTTCTAGCATGATTCGTCCGGCGGTAATGGCTACAGACTCGGGATTGAAGGGCGAAAGTGCAGCCGCAATCGCGTCAGCATTGACATATTCAAAACAGTCCAGAAAGTTGGGCAATAAACTCATTGATGCAGTGGTTTTTCCGGAACCGTTAGCGCCGCCAATTATGTAAAGATTCGGCATAAGTTTAATTTTCTATATTTTCTTACTATCGCAACTCTGCTAAAAAATTTATCGTCAGGTTTGTAGTGAGGACTTCAGTCCGCAGGCTTGTAGTGAGGACTTCAGTCCGCAAAATCCTAATCTTTATTAATTTTATATTTGCTCATAATATCACAATCAATATCGACAAAAAGAGCGATCGCCCAAAATACCAAAAAATTGGCAAATTCAAACGATCGCCCTCAGCCCTCAGCCAACCCGAATCAAATCCGGATAAGAAGCCAACAAATCATCGCCAGTCAAACTATCCGTTTCCTGCTGCGGACTCCAAATCACCTCTAAAACCAGCAAATTCTCAGCAGGAGTCGCCGCCATTCCCTCTAAAACTGCTTTCAACTTTCCAACATCGCGAATGTCTCCAACTAGCGGCTTGGCATTCTTTGTCCCAATCAAAAACGTGACTGCAATATACTCTCCAGGCTCTTCGCTGCCAGCACTGACAGACTGAGGAGTGCGGATGTCGCCGTTAACAAGACTCAGAGTTTCCACACTTAACTTGCTGCGTTCTTGAATCGAGAGTTGATTAAACATTTGCGCCGCTTCTTCGGGATTTGCAACTGTTTGGTAACTCGCGAAACAGTGAGTCCAACTTTCGGGCGATCGCAAAACAATCAAAACAGCTTCTTGCAAAAAATCTGCCCGGTCTGCCGCACTTTCTAAATCTGAATTTAACGTTAATTCAGTTAGCTGATGTTGAACTTGGCGGGCTTCTGCTAACATAGCAATTTGCAATTTTCGGACAGCAAAGATATCAGGTTTAATTTTTTTGCTTGATTTGGGTCGATAATAGTAAATACAGTAAGCTATTAAGGCTACACCCGCTACCGAAACAAACAGCCAAAACCAAAACCATCTGCCATCCTCGGAAGATTCCGAACTCGAAGCGCTATCCGAGTTGTTGTCAGTGGTAACAGGCGCTGGATTAACTGCGGGCTGTTGATTAGAGCCTGTATTTGGCTGGCTGTTACCGGAATTGTAAGGAACTACATAACTCGGCCCTGAATTATAGGTGCGCTGCTGGATAATTACGGTTCTGTTATTGTTAGATTGTGGCGGAATGGGAGCGTTAGGTGCGGGTGCAGCCGGCTGTTCAAAAGAGCCGCTGCGAACTCTTCCCCCTGTGTTTCCACTGTTGCTGGGGCGGTTGGAATTTGAACTAGAAGAACTAGAAGAACTAGAAGAACTAGAACGACTGGAACTGGAAGAAGAAGTAGAAGAGTTCGATCGCCCGCCGCTACTTCCTCCGCTACTTCCGCCACTCCTACCGCCGCTGCTTCTGGCCACAGCTTCCCGGTTAACATTTAACCATTTGCCGCCGCTGGTGGGAGTTAAATTTACAGTAACTTCACCGGCGAGCAAAAAGGCGATCGCACTACAGCACAAAAGTTGATTTTTTAGCATAAATTTGTCTGCAAAAATACATTATTGCTAAACCCAGACTGTCAACACCTAAGACTTAATTAATCCGCTAGCAAATCCGGGCGGCGCGATCGAGTTCTGGCAATTTGCTGTTCCTTGCGCCAGCGAGCAATTTCTGCGTGATTACCAGACAGCAACACATCGGGCACCTTCAATCCCCGAAAATCGGCAGGCCTAGTGTACTGCGGATAGTCCAAAAGTCCGTCTTCAAAACTCTCAAATTTCAGCGAATCTTCCTTCGCTACAGTTCCGCGCAGCAATCGCAAAACCCCATTAATCAAAGCCAAAGCCGGAATTTCGCCGCCGGTGAGTACAAAATCGCCCAGAGATACTTCGCGAGTGACCAAATGCAGAACTCGATCGTCCACACCCTCATAATGGCCGCAAATCAACACCAACTGATCGCACTCGGTGGCGAACTCCCGAAACATCGGCTGCTGCATCGGTTCGCCCTGGGGAGTCAGCAAAATCACCTCCCGCCTCGGTAAAACCGGTAGCGACTCCACCGCAGCAAAAATTGGTTCCGGCTTCATCAGCATCCCCACTCCGCCTCCGTAAGGCTCATCATCGACTCGCTGGTGCTTGTCTGTGGTAAAATGGCGGGGATTCACAAAATTTACCTCAGCAATATTTTTAGCTAAGGCTTTGCCCATCAGTCCCGATGCTAGGGGAGCCAGGAAAAATTCTGGAAACAGGGTAACTACGTCAAATCGCACAATAATTGGAATTTAGGGATACATCACCTCTAGTTTGACCCGGACAGGCCGATCGGTTTTCAGTAATTGCTTTATTCTTTATAATTTCTTATAATCTCTGAGAATTTTTGCAAGTTAAATTCTCTTCCTTTGTCTACGAGTCGATTTTGTACAAAAATCATCTGTTCTCAGAACGGTGATTTTTGTAAACTCGCCCCCAAACAACTGCGCGATCGCCGATTGCACCTCACTCGCACCAAAAAATATTTACTCTTAAAAAGCCCAATTTTACCGCCAGCCACGGCAAAATTGAATTTCACATCCAACAGAGGAAGACACACCATGCAGCAGTTGACATCTCAAGCCCTCGAACACAATCTTTCCCAGCGCACGAAAACCTCGATTATGGTCATCGGAGGAGCCGAAGACAAGGTTCACGGGCGAGAGATTCT
This sequence comes from Microcoleus sp. PH2017_12_PCY_D_A, assembly GCF_020738565.1. Taxonomy (NCBI): domain Bacteria; kingdom Bacillati; phylum Cyanobacteriota; class Cyanophyceae; order Oscillatoriales; family Microcoleaceae; genus Microcoleus; species Microcoleus sp. PH2017_12_PCY_D_A. The sequence continues at coordinate 37,166 of NZ_JAEQCI010000069.1, forward strand.
GAATACCTTTTTTTGCCGTGCTGGGGGTGCAAACGCTCGGCTGGCGATCGTCCCCTGCGCTTCCCGAGATCCCGAAGGAATTAGCAACCGCTACCGCACCATATTTGACGAAATGGGCGTTAGCGCCGTCAAAGTCATTGACATCCGCGAACGCGAACAAGGCGAAAACCCCGTCTGGAAAGATTATTTAGAAGACTGTACGGGCGTATTCATCACAGGCGGCGACCAACTGCGGCTCTGCGGGCTGCTGGCGGACACCCCGCTGATGGAAAAAATTCGCGAATATGCTCTCTCGGGTAAGATTACCCTGGCCGGCACCAGTGCGGGTGCTGCGGTGATGGGACATCACATGATTGCAGGCGGGGGAAGCGGCGCGTCACCAAACCGCTCTTTGGTAGACATGGCAAACGGACTTAACATTATTCCGGATATCATCGTAGACCAGCATTTTCACAACCGCAACCGCATGGCTCGCTTGCTGTCGGCTGTGGCTTGCCATCCCGATCGCATCGCTATTGGTATTGACGAAGATACCTGCGCCTTGTTTGAGGGAGACGATACTATGAAGGTTCTCGGTAAAGGCACGGTGACTATTGTTGATTCTAGGGAAAATTTTTATACCAACGAGGCAATGGTAGCAGCGACAGAACCTTTAAGTCTGTTCAATATGCGCTTGCACGTTTTGTGTCACGGAGATTGCTACAATATGCCCCTAGGCAAACCAATGCCATCGGCCGCCTGTTCCGAGTCGGGCTGGCCTTTGGAATGCCGCACAGCAAACTAACGCAGAATGTCAGAGTCATCGATCGGGCAGAAATTATGCGGCATTCCGGCCGAATAATGGGTAAAACAAAAGGATATATTCCGAACCAGCCACGGGCTGACACCAGAAGGCAGAATCACAAAAAATTCTACCTTCTGCCTTTTAGTTTCTGCCTGCCCTTGACCTGCACTTGTTTCTAGCCGATCGTGCCAGCATTAATTTTCAACACTGACCAGTCCAAAAACGGGTACCGTGTCCCCGACGCTATCAGTGTGGAGATACCAAGATTTTAGACCCAAGTTCAAGCTCCCAGGTCGATCTGTGAAAGTAAATCTAAAATCTAAAATCTAAAATCTAAAATCGACTGGCGCCCATAACTGGAAATTCAATGCAAAACTGTTCACAGCGAACAGTCGATCGAGCAATCTAGCTCCAAATTGAATAAATGCTGCAATTACCTATAAGATTTAGCGACCCATACCCCTCTGAAAGTCATGAAAATACTTAAAATCCAGACGTTACGCGGCCCCAACTACTGGAGCATCAGACGCCACAAACTCGTCCTCATGCGTCTGGATTTAGAGGAGCTGGCAGATAAAACCACATCTGAAATTCCTGGCTTCTACGAAGGGTTGACCGCCGCACTCCCGAGTTTGGACGACCATCACTGTTCCCCCGGTCATCAGGGAGGCTTCCTGCAACGGGTCAGAGAAGGCACAATGATGGGACACGTCATCGAACACGTAGCCCTAGAACTTCAGGAAATGGCTGGAATGCCGGTCGGGTTCGGTCGCACCCGCGAGACGGCTACCCCTGGGATTTACCAAGTAGTAATCGAGTATCAAAACGAACAAGCAGGTCGCTACGCCACGCGAGCGGGCGTGCGGATGTGCCAGAGCATTGCCGATACGGGCTCTTATCCAGCGGCAGAATTAGTCCAAGATTTAAGAGACCTCAGAGAGTTTGCTTTGTCCGCTGCCCTGGGCCCGAGTACCGAAACACTGATCAAGGAAGCAGAAGCGCGGGGGATTCCCTGGATACCGTTGAGCGCCCGGTTTATGATTCAGCTCGGTTACGGAGTTCACCAAAAGCGGATTCAGGCAACTCTGAGCAACCGCACGGGAGTTTTGGGGGTAGAACTGGCCTGCGATAAGGAAGGTACCAAAAATATCCTCGGTGCTGCTGGCGTGCCGGTGCCGAGAGGGACGGTGATTAATTATTTGGACGAACTCGAAGGGGCGATCGAAGATGTGGGCGGTTATCCGATCGTCCTCAAACCGCTAGACGGCAACCACGGCCGCGGAATTACGATCGACATCAACTCCTGGGAAGTAGCAGAAGAAGCCTACGACTTAGCCAGCGGGGCATCAAAAACCAAAAGCGTGATTGTCGAGCGCTATTACACCGGCCGCGACCACAGAGTATTGGTAGTCAACGGACAAGTCGTAGCAGTAGCCGAACGAGTCCCCGCTAACGTTGTGGGAGATGGCAAGTCTACAGTAGAACAGCTCGTTGAAGAAGTAAACCGCGACCCGCAGCGGGGAGACGGACACGACAACGTGCTCACCCGGATCACGATCGACAAATTGACCCTCGATTTGCTGCAAAAACAAGGCTACGCGATGGACTCGGTATTGCCGGCTGGCAAAAGAGTATTCTTGCGCGCGACAGCAAACTTGAGCACCGGTGGCATTGCAGTCGATCGCACCGACGAAATCCACCCAGAAAACGTCTGGCTGTTTTCCCGAGTCGCCAAAATCATCGGCTTGGACATCGCCGGCATTGACGTAGTAACAGACGACATTTCCCAACCCCTGCGCGATACGAACGGAGTCATCGTCGAAGTCAACGCAGCACCGGGTTTCAGAATGCACGTCGCCCCGAGTCAGGGTTTGCCCCGCAACGTCGCCGGCGCAGTCTTCGATATGCTGTTCCCCTCGCCTCAACCCAGCCGAGTGCCGATTTTAGCGGTAACGGGAACTAACGGCAAAACAACAACTACTCGCTTGCTGGCCCACATTGTCAAGCAGACTGGTCAAATTACTGGCTACACAACTACCGACGGCACTTACATCGGCGAATATTTGGTCGAAAGCGGAGATAATACCGGGCCCCAGAGCGCTCATTTAATTTTGTCGGATCCGACGGTGGAAGTGGCGGTGCTGGAAACGGCTAGAGGTGGCATTTTGCGATCGGGCTTGGGCTTCGATCAGTGCGATGTCGGCGTCGTCTTGAACGTCGCAGCCGATCACTTGGGAATTGGCGACATCGACACCGTGGAACAACTAGCCAAACTCAAGAGCGTCCTCGTCGAGTCGGTAATGCCCAAAGGCTATGCAGTTTTGAATGCAGACGACCCGCTAGTATCACAAATGGCGCAGCGTGTCAAGGCTCAAATTGCATATTTTTCAATGAACCCGGACAACGAATTGGTTGCCAAACACACCGCTGCGGGCGGGCTGGCTGCGATTTACGAAAATGGGTATTTGTCGATCCTCAAAGGCGATTGGACGCTGAGAATCGAGCAGGCTGTGAACGTGCCGCTGACGATGGGCGGGCGGGCGCCGTTTATGATTGCCAATGCTTTAGCGGCTTGTTTGGCGGCCTTTGCTCAAGGAGTGAAAATAGAGGATATTCGATCGGCTTTGTCAAGCTTCCAAGCATCTGTCGGTCAAACTCCCGGACGGATGAACTTGTTTAATTTGGGCAGCTATCACGCTTTGCTCGATTACGCCCACAACCCCCACAGCTACAAAGCTTTGGGCAGTTTCGTGCAGAATTGGCAGGGAATGCGGATCGGGGTAGTTGGTGCGCCGGGGGATAGACGAGATGAAGATTTTGTCACCTTGGGCAAACTTTCTGCCGATATGTTCGATCGGATTATTGTCAAAGAAGACCTTGACAGGCGCGGCCGAGAGCCCGGTGTGGTGGCTAAGTTAATTTGTCAGGGAATTGCGGAGGCTATTGCTGCACGCACTCCAGACAAATCTAAAGTTCAATACGAGTTGATTCTCGACGAGACAATTGCTGTTAACAAGGCTTTAGACGAGGCACCGGCTGGCAGTTTGGTGGTGATTTTACCCGAAGGTGTCACCAAAGCTCTGAGTTTAATTGAAGCCCGGAAACCGATTAAGGAATCTGCGGTAAATGCTGCTATTGTCGATCGCATTTCCGAGTCGCGGGACAGTTTTAAAACTTCGGTGGTTAACCAAGGCTAAATTTTTAAGTCTGATTGAATTAATAGGTTGGGTTTAATTCTGTTAAACCCAACCTATTTGTTTGAGAAATTACGTAATTCCTGATTTTTATGAAACCTGCTATACTTAAGAAAAACTTTGTAAATCTTCCTCAGATAGCTGAGCTATTTTCATTAAGGCTCTCAAGGTTCCAACTTTCAAATCTTGATTTCGGTGAACAGGAATTGACAAAATTTGTTCTAGTTCCGGGTTTTCATAGATATGATGACTGCCGGTAACTCTTTTCAAAACCCAACCTTTATGCTCTACTATTTTGCAAAGTCGCTTGCCCTAAATAGATTTCATACAGCAATTTCCACAACTCTATCTGTGGAGGCAATTGCTTCACGACTATTAGCAACTTCGAGCCAACCGACCATAGCATCTTTTAAATTAATTATTACTTCTTCTATCGTGTCTCCTTCGGTAATGCAGCCGGGAAGCGCTGGAACTTCTGCCCAATAGCCACCTTCTTCTGCGGGATGTACGATCGCTCTAATTTTCATACATTTATTGAGGTATTTTTCAAGCAATAAAGCCATAAAAACCCGGTGGCTACGCAAAATCTTCGTTGTGAACGATCGACTTTAAGGCAGAAGCCGGGTTTTTGACTCCGCCTGTATCTAGGAATATCGTCAAACATATTATAGCAAATAAGCTGTTATCTATTTAAACTGTAGTCAAGAAACAATCAATAGACAAGATTGCAAAAGTCCTTTTAATCCAATCTTGGAACAGGCTCTCCGGCCTGTTCCACAAGAAAAATGTTTTTTTGGGAAGTGACCGGAGAGCCCGTCCTAGTTATTTTTGCAATCTTGTCTAATATCTTGTGGGGTGGGCTTCTAGCCCGCCCCGAACCTCCAATTTAAATACCCAACAGCTTATCAATAGTAAAGCGTCCTAACCGCCTTGGCGGTTGCTATCAAGCAAAATCGCAAGATAAATCGCCAATCCAAACCGATCTAATTATAAAATAAGGAAAAAGCAAGCAGCAGGATTAAAGCATGAATGAAGCCGATCGCACCAGAGTCGAAACATTCATCACGCGCTGGGCAGGTTCGAGCGGTAACGAACGCGCAAACTACCAGCTATTTTTTGTGGAAATGTGCGATGCGCTGGCGGTCGATCGCCCAATGGATAAAGGCAGAATTCCCAACGATCCCTACTGCTTTGATAAAGATGTCAAAATTTTTCACCCCAGCGGGAAAGTGACTCCGGGATTTGTTGATTTTCATAAAGCCGAGCATTTTTTAATAGAGGCAAAACAGGGCGGAACCACGAGCAAAAAAGGAACTGCAAAGCGGGGAACCAATACCTATTTGCGAGAGATGGAAAAAGCGTTTGTCCAGGCAGTTGCCTATACTCGAACTCTCAGCAACAAACCGCCGTTTTTGTTAACTTGCGATATTGGCGACCATTTTGAATTGTGGATGGGTTTTAGCGGCGATTACGGCGGCTACGGGGCGCGGCGAGAAATTGCGCTGACAGAGTTGCAAAAGGCTGATGTTTTTGATTTATTTGTCGATATTTTCAGCAATCCGCAGCAGCGCAACCCGGAGAAGATTGCGGCGCGGGTGACGCGGGAAGTGGCGGCAGATTTGGCCCAGTTGGCGAAGGGAATGGAGGCGAAAGTAGATTCGCAACAAGTCGCCCAATTTTTGATGCGCTGTATTTTTACTATGTTTGTTGAAGATGTGGGATTGCTGAAGGAACATCTGTTTACTCAGGCGCTAGAAACGCGATGGATTGCTAATCCGAAAATGTTTAAACCGGAGGTAGAGGCGCTGTGGGTGGCGATGAATCAGGGGACGAGTTTTGGTTTTCACGGCAAGTTGTTGCGGTTTAATGGCGGATTGTTTGCGGATTCTGGGGCGTTTGATTTAACTAAAGCGCAGTTGGAGGTGTTGTTGCAGGCGGCGAAGCGGGATTGGTGCAATGTGGAACCGGCGATTTTTGGGACGTTGTTGGAGAGGGCGCTGGATGCGCGGGAAAGAAGTAAGTTGGGGGCGCATTATACGCCGCGATCGTATGTGGAACGGTTGGTAAAACCTGTGGTGATGGAGCCTTTGGGCGATCGCTGGATTGCGGTACAAGCGGAGGTTAAACAGTTGCTCAACGCGGGAGAATCGGAACCGACTGCAAATCAAAGGAAAAAGGCGATCGCGCTTTTAGAGGCATTTCTGACTCAGTTACAACAGGTGAAAATTCTCGATCCGGCCTGCGGATCGGGGAATTTTTTGTACGTGACTTTGGATTTGTTGAAGGGATTGGAGTCGGAGGTGTTGCGGCGTTTGGAGGATGTGACAGGTGCGGCGCAGTTGCGGTTGGATATCAATCAGGTGAATCCGAGTCAGTTTTTGGGAATTGAGATTAATCCGAGGGCGGCGGCGATCGCGGATTTGGTAATTTGGATCGGGTATTTGCAGTGGCATTTTCGGCGGTTTGGGGATCTGCCGCCGATCGAACCCGTGTTGCGAGAGTACAAGAATATTGAATGCCGGGATGCGGTGTTGGCCTATGACGGAATAGAACCCGATGTGGATGCGTCGGGGAAGGTGCGGACTCGCTGGGGTGGACGGATGATAAAAAGTCCGGTGACGGGGGAAGATATTCCCGATCCGACACACCAAGTAACGATTTATCGGTATTTGAATCCGAGGGCGGCTGTGTGGCCGGAGGCGGATTATATTGTGTCCAATCCGCCGTTTATTGGGAATGCGAGAATGCGCGATCGATTGGGCGATGGATATGCAGAAGCGCTGCGAAAAGTCTATAAAGATGTGCCGGATACTGTGGATTTTGTAATGTATTGGTGGCACAAGGCAGCGGAACTCACACGTTCAAAGAATATCGAAAAATTTGGATTTATATCTACAAATACCATTCGCCAAGTTAGACAGCGAAAAGTTATCGATTTCCATTTAAGTCAGAAGAATCCAATCCGGTTGATTTTTGCAATCCCCGATCACCCTTGGGCTGATGGAGGAGCCGCTGTTACGGTCGCCATGACAGGAGTAGAACTCAATGATTATAAGAAAACTGCAAAATTACCCATGTTTGGTTGTTTAATTAACGATGGTGAAGGTGATAATCCTGAAGATAAAGCCGAGCGGGATAAATTGACATTCAAAGCTATCGATCTAATTTTTAGTAATCTTAAAACTGGCATTGATGTAACGAAAGCACATTCACTCAAAAGTAATGCTAATCTCACTTCTAAAGGATTTGAGTTAGGTGGTATGGGATTTCTAGTGTCTCCGGAAAATATTAAAATACTTGAAACAGAGATTATTCATCCATTTTTAAAAGGAGAAGACTTGGCAAAAAGTCCAAAGGAACGATATGTAATAGATGTTAATCATCTATCAGAACAGGAGTTAGAGATAAAGTATCCTAAAAATTATCAGTGGTTGATAGAAAATGTTAAGCCAGTACGCGAGATCAATAATGATTTAAGATTGCGTCGTGAATGGTGGCGTTATCGACGCTCGAATGCAATTATGCGTGATGGTATTCAAGGTCTAGATGGATATATTCTTACACCTAGAACAGCTAAACATAGATGTTTTACATTTCGCTCAAAAAATGTCTGGCCAGAAAGCGAAATTATTGTTATTTTCCTGGATGATATGTATTATCTAGGCGTTCTTTCCAGTAAAATTCATGTCATTTGGGCATTAGCAGCAGGTGGAGATTTAGGAGGAAATACACCTCGATACAACAATACTGTTTGCTTCGACCCCTTCCCCTTCCCAGACTCAACCGACACCCAAAAACAAACCATCCGAGAACTCGGAGAACGCCTCGATCGCCACCGCAAACGAGTCCAAACCACTCACCCGGAAGTCACCATCACCGGAATGTACAACCTCCTGGAAAAACTCCGCAAAGGCGAACCCCTCAACGACAAAGACAAAGCCTTCAACCAAAAAGCCCTAGTCTCCACCCTCAAACAAATCCACGACGAACTCGATCGCGCCGTATTTGCAGCCTACGGTTGGGAAACCACCCTCACCGACGACCAAATCCTCGAAAACCTCGTCACCCTCAACGCCCAACGCGCCGCAGAAGAACGCAACGGACACATTCGCTGGCTGCGTCCAGACTACCAAAATCCCGGCGAAACCTACGTACAACCAACTCTTGAAGGTATCACCACCGAAACCGAAACCCCGTCAGTTCCCACCGAACAACAACCCTTTCCCAAAACCCTCAAAGAGCAACTTTCCGCTATCCGCGACTTGTTGGGCACCCAAAGCGGCGAATGGACAGCTACCCAAGTCACCGCCCATTTCAAAGGCGCCAATCGCAAACAAAAAGTCATTCTCGACTGTCTGGAAAGCCTCGAAGATTTGGGGATTTTGCTCAGTCATAATGAAGGTGGGATGACTTTCTGGCATCTCGCAGAAGTTTAGAGCGTTGCGATTGTTATCATGAGCTTATCGGGCAAAATGAATATGTATATTTTTGAGACTCTGAAAGTATGGCAGCTAAAGATAAATTTCATGATTCGGTAAAGCGGGGTCTTGAAAAAGAAAAATGGACGGTTACTCACGATCCATTGAAGCTTGAGTATGCAAAAAACGAGCGCGTGGAGATTGACTTGGGAGCAGAAAAACTCTTGGGTGCAGAAAAAGCAGGAGAGAAAATCGCAGTCGAAATTAAGAGTTTTTTGAACGATTCTGCATTATCTGATTTTCATACAGCCTTGGGACAATTTTTGAATTATCGATTAGTCTTAGAAGAACTCGATCCAGAGCGTACTTTATATTTAGCAGTTCCACTTGCCTCTTACGAATCGTTCTTCCAACGCGAATTACCCAAAGTATCAGTCAAACGACATCAAGTTAAAATTATTGTATACAACCCAGTACGGGAGGAAATAGTCAAATGGATCGACTAGATTATTATCGCCAGTGCATCGAAAAGTTGCTGATCGAATCGGGTGAAGACCCGCCGGTTAATGGTCAGATAGAAGTAGAATTTGTTTTTGACAAAGAACGCGATCGCTATCTGGTTATCGATTTAGGATGGAATGAACATCACCGTATTTATAACTGCTTCATTCACTTAGATATCAAGGATGGAAAAATTTGGATTCAGCGTAATCAAACGGATCGAAGTTTTGCTGATGAATTAGTACAAATGGGGATTGCGAAAGAAGAGATCGTGTTAGGAGTTCAGCCTCCCTATGCGCGAGAGTATACAGGATTTGGAGTTGCATAGGAAAGTGTTGCAGCAGTGTGATATGGTCGGTATCGAGAATATATTGAGTCATACGGCTTCAGACTCAGGAAAATCGATATCGGCATTTCGATCGCGGCGATATACTTCAACATATTTCGTGACTTCGTTCAGCAACGGATTACATCTCAAAAGAGGTGAAATATTCAACATCGGACGCGCCTCATACCAAGCAATCCGACCGTCAATTTCTGGCTGATTATCCAGATAAAAGCTAATCGCATCAAACACTTGAGCAGGCGTAACCAGTTGAAGTAACTTCTGTGGGATTTCTTCAGGCTTTATTCCCGATTTCCAAAACACCACAATATCCCGTACAGTAACTTGAGTGTCTGCAATAATCGGTTCCCCCTGCAAAACTTCAGGATTGCGGGTGACATAGCGAGAAAGGCTTGTAGGAGACAGCGAACTGGTCATAATGACCTCATCAAAAAATGTAAACTAATCTTCATATTAGCATAGTGGACAGAAGACACCTATAATGATTCATCTCTCTCATCTCTTCCTCTGTGTTCTCTGCGTACTCTGCGGTTAAATCATTCCGATCCAATCAGAATTGATTACCCCTTAACCACCGCCCACTGAGTAATCGGTGCTAGCGGTTTCCAACCGAGAAAAGAACCGATCGCACCAACACGCTGAATCCCAATTCTAATTAATTCTCCGCCGTGCAAAGAATGCCATTGCAAAACTTTTAATTCACTCTCAACCGTCACCGCATTCACAACTAATCTGCCACCTTCACCTAAAGCATTCCAACAAGCTTCCAGCAAACCTTCTGCGGTGACACCGCCGCCGATGAAAATAGCATCCGGTTGCGGCAAATTTGCCAAAGCTTCCGGTGCGTCTCCCGCCACGATTTTGAGTTCGGGAACACCCAAATTAGAGGCATTTTCAGCAATATATTCCAGTCTAGTTGGATGGCGCTCGATCGCGATCGCCCGACAACTGCGATGACTCCGCATCCACTCGATCGCGATCGAACCGCAGCCCGCGCCCACATCCCAAAGCAACTCACCCGGAATCGGCGCTAACGCAGACAGCGTAACGGCTCGAACCTCCCGTTTAGTCAACAGTCCGTCGTGGCGATAGGCTGCATCCGGTAAGCCCGCAGTACGGGAAAGCAGCAGAGTTTCGCGATCGGCTGCAACTGCAATGGCGATCGCATTCAAATCGGCTAAATCCGCCGCATTCCAAGCTGCTGCAACCCCCTCGATCCGCCGTTCCGCGTCCCCTCCCATCCGCTCGAACACGGTCATCAAACTGCTGCCAAACCCCCGCTGTGCCAACAATTGGGCAACCTTTTCCGGCGTGTGTCGATCGGCACTCAACACCAGCAAACGGGCTCCTGGATACAGAGAAAGTGCGATCGAGGCGATCGGGCGATTTGTTAAACTGAAAGTCTCAACATCCGCCAGCGCCCAGCCCAAACGCGCGCAAGCCAGACTAAAAGCCGATGCTGCGGGAATTACAGTCATTTCTGCGATCGGAATCCGGCGCGACAGCGTGACACCAATCCCGTGACACATCGGATCGCCGCTTGCGAGCACGCAAACAGACTCTCCGCGACGGCTGATGATGCTGTCAACTGTTGTTTGTAGCGGTGAAGCCCAAACCAATTTTTCGCGGGTGTCGTCGGTTGGTAGCATTGCGAGGTGGCGCGCGCCGCCGACAACGATTTTAGATCGATCGAGTAACGAAAGGGCGATCGAACTCAATCCCGAAAGTCCGTCTTCGCCAATCCCCACCACCGAAAGCCATTTCTGCATTGCGCCCTGACTGCTAATTACTACTTATCGATTCTAAAGAATAATATGGGATTTTCATTAACAATCCTTTCTTCTACTTGCCTCATGCCGAGTCTGGCTGCTACTTTCTGCGACTCAATGTTTGGGCGATCGCAGCTTGCGACAACATACTCAAAGCCAAGTTCATCAAAACAATACTCTATTATTTTAGTTGCAGCTTCAGTAGCGTAGCCTTTTTTCGTTGCAGTTGGCAGCAATACGTAAACTAGCTGGGGCTGTTCTTCCTCAAAAAAATACCACAAACCCACAAATCCAATGATTTCGCGATCGGTGTTTGTCTCGATCGACCAAAGACCAAATTTATTTTCGGCAAACAGCTTTTGATTCTCCGCAAGCATTTCTTCTACTTGTTGCAGCGACCAGATTTCGCCGTCACACAGATATCTCCTGACATACGAATCAGTGAAAATTCTGTGGAGCGTGTTGAGGTCGCTCTCCAAAATCTGTTTCAAAACCAATCTCTGAGTTTTAAGTATCATGTCGGTTATTTTTTTAGGATAACTTACCTACATTACTAGATGTTTTTGTGCATCTATTATATTACCCTTGGCTGACCGTAATGTTATACTTAGCGATTAAACTTTACAATACTTATTGCATAAGGTTTTGAATTTTATAAATATGTCAACCGCAGATTGAATGCAGATAACCAATGATTAACGCAGATAGTTTCAAGAGTGAATAGTATCTTGTATACAGGGAGATTACAAATTTATTTAGAGATACTTTAGGGCCGGATTCCCGTTCTTTAAAAAAAATTAGTAGAATTTTATTTATCTCTGTGCCACTTTTCTCGGTGGCATACAAAGCTAGAGCGCTGGGCGCACTGGTTCATAAAGTTATAGATAAGAAAAAACCAATATTAAATATGAATAACAAACAGAAGGAATTTATCGGCATCGGGTGCGTAAGTGCGATCGTCCTGTTATTCGGATTCATAGGTATTACGGTATGGGAGTTGAGAGTATTTCTAGGTATACATGACGATCCCCTTGCCTTAACTACAATTCTTGGGAAGTAGAGCCTTTAATTGTGGGTCAAACCACTAAGCTAAAAATCGGGAGTACCGACGTCGCTTCAGGGCATTGGTGACAAGTTAAGGAAAAAAGGAAATTGTCAAGGGTAGTATTTGCATTGGTCTGGGAGCGTGGGAAACTTAGAATAGACAAGCAATTGAGGGATTGTGAGCAGCCATGACCAGCAGCCGAAAAACCCTGCTCGACCACGCGAAAAAAAAACACAGACCAATGGTAGAAGATGAAGTAATTGCCCTTCAACTGGAAAAATTGCTGACACCCGCGATTACAAATCAAGAAAATTACTACCGAAAATTAGGACTCCGAGAGCGGAGGGTTGAATTTACCGTTGATGATGGCTGCGGTATTAACGTTACGCTCGGCGAGACGTAGCAGGGGTGAGAGAACTGACCCGAATCTTAGCCGCGTGACGGTTTTCTCTGGTGTAATCCCACAAAAGTGAGTCCCTAAGGCGGTATCACAACGATTTTTGACATTTCCTGCGGAGTTATTTGAAAAAGTATTTAAAGATTTATTGCCAAGTCTCAGAACAGCTTGGCATAGTAGAAATAAACGTCCCTTGCCAGAAAGTATTCAATTTACCTTATCAAAAATTGAGAAGATTTGGATAATAGATGGCTCAATATTGGAGGCCCTATGAGAGAAAACTACAAAGCTTAGAATCAGTTCCAAAAGGAAAATTAGCCGGAAAAATAATTCCAATCATTGATTTAATAACCAGATTACCTGTTGAGATTTGGTTTGAAGAAAACCCCAAAGCTTCTGATACGCTTAGCGGAAGAAGATATCCTAAATTTAGTTACAGAAAATACTTTACTATTACTGGAAAGAGGATTTTATCATTTTAATCTCTGGCATAAATTAATCGGCAATAAAATTAAATTTATTACCAGAATAAAGAAAGGAGCAGCGATTCAAATAGAACAGGTATTTACAGATATTTATGAACTGCGAGACCGGAAAATACGTCTAGGTTATGGCACAAAAAAGACTCCGTTTATCACGTTACGTTTAATTGAAGTTAGATCAGGAAAAACCTGGCATTCTTATTTAACAAGTGTCCTAGAGCCTCAAGTTTTGCCACCTTATGTAGTTGCGGATTTATATCGGCGTCGTTGGCGAATAGAAGAAGCTTTTAATACAGTAAAAACACTGTTTATTTTAAGTTATTTATGGACTGTTTTAATCAATAGAATTAAATTACAAATTTGGTCAGCTTGGTTATTTTATGCTGTGTTAGTAGATTTAGGTGATGCCGTAGCGGATGAACTTTCTGTGCCCTTTGATGAGATTTCCTTAGAAATGATTTATCGGGGTCTTTATCATTTTACTATGGCTCATCAAAAAGGTAAGGCAACAGACCCAGTTAAGTATTTTCCTGACCCCAAAAATCGAGATTTAGGTATTGTCAAACAGAAACGAAAACCAAACACAAAGCTAATTGTGGCTCCTTTTCCGGAGCTTCAACGAGGGTCTGACCAGTTTGTTTTCAACAATTCTCTAAAAGCCTCTTGACAAAAGACTTACAGTCTTAACTTGTCACCAATGCGAGCCGCTGGGGTATCCGAGAAACTGATGAGTGTCTTACATGGACAAGTGGGTGAACAAGTAAAAAAAAACCGCACGCTTTCGACGTCGATCGTCATTGACTCCCAAGCGGTGAAAAATACCTGCAATGCCAGTATGGAGTCGCGCATGTTTTTGTTTCTACAAAGCCACCAACGGCATTAAAAGGCATCTAGCTATTGACACCCTTGGGTTTCCCTTCTTTTCGCACTACACTCGCACCAATCTCTCGGATGATGCCGGATTAATTGAGATGTTTACTCTCTACATCGACTACTTCAAGTCAAAACAAGCGCGATATTCCCTCTTATCACCATCCTGCTAGATTACGGGTATCACCCAGAATATTTGACTCAGGAGTTAGAGCGGATTTACCCGGAGCTCATGACCAAAATCCAGTTTCAACTTTCTCCGAAACCCTCAAAACAAGAGAAAGCAGCACAAGGAAAATGTGGATTTGTTCCGGCAGTAGCCAGATGGGTGATCGAGCGCTCCAACGCTTGGATGGAGCGTTGTAAAATTCTGGTTAAGAACTTTAAACGAACCCTGGCTAATGCCACTGCCAAACTCAACCTCTGCTTCATCAGGCTAATGATTAAGAGGCTTGCAGACCCTTCCTAAGATGTCAAATGGGTTCTCTAGAACCCAGCCAATTTTACCACCCATGTTTGGGCAGTGTTGACGCTTATATTGAACAGCTTGAAGCTGAATAAAACCAAAGTTTAGCACGAAAGATCGCGCAATACATTAATCGAGATCCCCAAGCTAAACTGCGAAAGTGTTATTCTAAAAATCGTCCCGACTGCAACTGTCAAATTATTGCTAAAAAATTGGTAATTGCTCAACCCCCTTGACAAGAAGAGGAGATAGACATTAGATAAAGGAATGGAAAAACTCCCCGACTTAAAACAACTATCGAACGAGGCAAAAGAAGCCTTGATAGTGGAGCTATGGCAAGAAATCCAAAAACTCAGCGCAGGATTAGCCACCTACGAACCTTGCATCAGACCCATCTCCCAAAAAAACTAGCAAGAATTCCAGCACTCCACCCTCCAAAGGATTCAAGCCCAACATTAAGCCCTCAAAAATTGAGGGGAGCAAAAGACAAAAAAGCCTAGGAAGAGCAGGAGGGGGCAGAGAACTACATCCTCATCCCGACCAAACAATCATCGCCCAAGTCAAAAATTGCCCCCAGTGTGGAGAAAAAGTCACCGCCGCCACACAAAAATTGCAATCCGTCTACGAAAAAATCGAACTACCTCCAATTCGCCCCATTATCACCCGCATCGAACGTTATGGTGGTCAGTGTGCCTGCTGTCAGACCAAGTATGTTGCTCCTGTACCATTGGGAATGGAACCAGGTTCACCGGGAAGGCACTTCAATTCAAAGCTTAGTCACATATCTGCGTTACACTCATGCCATCAGTTACGAACGGCTATCGTCCATATTTGCCTCTGTCTTTGGACTCAAGATATCAGAAGGAGCAATCGCCAACCTGTTGGGGCAAGTCAAAACCCGTTTGGATGACCTTTGTAACTCAAATACTACAACGGTTGCGGCGGGCAAAATTAATTTGAGACATCCACAAAAAAAATGATCCAATAATTATGTGGGTTTGGCGAAAATTTCCACAAACCATTTTTGAAGATTGGGGAGGCGATTAATCTGGGTTTCAATTTCTGCCATAGCTAATTTATTGAGTGTAACTCCTGTGGAGTAAATTGTTTCAACCAATGTCACTACTAGACATCTCCAAAATAGTAACATTCATGGTAAAATGACATCACAAAGCTTTCTTAACACAGAAACATGAGCGACATACTAAATCATATTGAAGAGCATC
>NZ_JAEQCI010000259.1:0-1508 GCF_020738565.1 Microcoleus sp. PH2017_12_PCY_D_A
TGCGGACTAAAGTCCAATGGCACTGCTCAAGTCTCAATCACCTAGCCTGTTTACTTTTTAAGATACAGCGAGGTTCCTGCATTCGAGGATACGGCTTCGGTCTGCATTTCAAAACTCTAGGTTCGGAACGATCGGGTCTCCGTGTGAGTAAATTAGTTGCCACCTGATCCAACAGCAATTGATGCCATTGGAGCTGTTGGCGTTTTCCTGTAGTTGCCAACAGCGTCAAGAACTGATTAAACTGCTGCCGAGTCGATGGGAATGAGAGTTGAAAAGTTGTATATTCTGACGAAGATGCCGCTTGCCACATTATGGTACGCAATAAAGTGTAAGCCAATAAGTGTGTCCAGATATCTTTTCTTACCATTGCCGGAGTTTTAGCTGTTAACATCTCCATTTTCAAAGTTGTTTTAAGATGCCGGAGACTGACTTCAGCAGCAGACCAGCGCAGTCCATATAACAGAGTTAATTTTTGAACTGTGTAGCGCTTGGCATCCAGTAACGTTGTGACCACAATAATACGCTCTTCTCGAAAGCCACGGCGTTGAATACGCTCTTCAGACTTCCCGAAGGATGAAATTAGAGGGCAATGCCTCAAATTCCTCATTACTCATGTGTTTGGGACACTGTTGGGCCTTGTCCCAGACAACTTGATGGTCGCCAATTCCCAACTTCTTGCCCCGCCCTTAAGTCCGTCTTACGAAGATGATTTTTCCGAAAAACAGCGTTCGCTCCCTGCTGTTTTACCAAAACTAAATCGATATAATTGCCATAAGCTCGATCCGCTAAGATCACATCGTTGGGGAGTAAATTTGCATAAAGCAGACGACTCATCACAATCTCACTCGTCGCCAACGAAGCAATACCAGCCGATACCACTGCTCCGGTTAGCAGTGAAAACAACACTACCATTTTGGCGATCGTCCATCCACATCCAGTTTTTTGATTGCTGTGTTGCGGATACTCGGCTTGATTGGCGGCAGTATCACTCATTAACACCGTTGTCCCATCTAGTACCCGCACCCGCAATCCACACCATTGTTTTTCTGTTGGAACTTGCTTTTCTAGAGCTTCTGCGACTATGGGTACTAACTGTGGGACAAGTCTTTCGGGTAGTCGGTGACGAGCTTTACTGTAAGCCCCTGTGTCTGAAGAAGGAGGCTTGACTCCGGCAGCCCTGGGCCTGGTACTCATCCGCTTCACTGCTTGAGAGAGACTTTTGTCTGGATCTAGTACCTGCGATACCATCGCCCATAAGGTCACGATCGGTGTGTAGACACTGCTGTAATACCTCACGTTCTCCTTGGCCAACAGCTCAAGGACTTGAGAGTCTGGTAGCAGTTCTCTCCAGGGTAAGGCGACACTCTGTAAAAATTGTTGCTTGAGAATGGACGCACGATTTGGCATACTAGAGGGAGATATTTTGGTTTGTAAGGCAATTATCTATGTAGATATTGCCTTACAGATTTTTTTTTGCTCACTTGAGCAGTGCCATTGGACTTTAGTCC
>NZ_JAEQCI010000070.1:0-50190 GCF_020738565.1 Microcoleus sp. PH2017_12_PCY_D_A
GACAGATTTTAGCTCATAAGCTTGCACACGCGGAGCGTTCAAACCAGTCAAAGTCTTTCTCTGTAAAGGTTTTAGGCTTTTTCGGCAAGCCCTAAGTAATCGAACCAATTCCCCCGCTACCGCCGCCGATAAATCCGCCAATCGTTGCGGTGCGGTAAGTTGAAGGAACCATCCGCAATTCCCAACCAGATTCTCGCGCTGCTTTGTCGAAAACCGACATTTTCACCCCCGGTTCCACGCAAGCCAAACCCGGTTTGATCCAGCGGATATTATTCATTTTGCTGGTATCTAGAATAACACCGCCATTGAGGGAATGCACTACCCGTAATTGCCCGTTCCCGCACCTCTAACAGTTAGCGGAATCTGGGATTTGACGCAGGCTTTCGCTACGCGCAAAACTTCGGCTTCGCTGGCGGGACGAACTACTAAATCTCCTGTTTTATTACTTAAGATAGGTTGCAAAACAGGACTGAAGTGATAATAGTCTGGAGATAGCTTGACAACTTGCGCGCGATCGCGAATTATTTCGACTCCCGACAGTTCAGAACAAAAAGCATCCCAATCAATACTTTTAATCGCAGTTGCAGTCATTTTGTTTCCTCAATCCTGACAGTATTATAGATTTTATACCGCCGAAATTAGTAACATAAAATACTAACTACCATCTTGATTTAACCCGTAAGGTGCTGAGGTTGAACCCTACATAGCAGGACGGCTTTTTTTACTAATAGGACTTACGCATAAACTCTATCTGTAGGGTGCGCACTGCGCACCTTACCGCTATCAGTAGCTTGTCAAACCATTCTTTTGCCTTACTCCTGATTAATGAACAAATCCCCCAAACACCGCCATACCGCAGTATTTCCAAGGAACTGCCACAGTCTCAAATCCAGCATTTGCCAGCATTTCCAACTGTGTCGCAAGTGTCGCTAGGCGATCGGGATTAGAATACCCGTAAGACACACTCGTCCCCACACCAGCGCGAATTGCTGCTAAAGTTTCCCCCTGACTTAGCGCCCAATCTTCCCGCGCCGCTTGATAAATATCCTTCATTACTGCCGATTCTGCCAAAACAGGATCGGCATTCCAAAAACAGCCGCCAGCATTTAAACTTTCGCGAATCCGTTGAAACAATTTCAGCTTCATTTCGTCCTCAAGATGGTGAATTGCCAGAGATGAAATGCCAGCATTAAATTTATCCCCCAATCCAGAAACATTTGGATTGTTCGCCCATTCTCCAAAATCCAATTCTATGCCAGTCCACCGGGCTGCGTATCCTGCCGACTCTATTTTGGCGCGGGCAAAATCAAGCATTCGCGGCGAATAATCCACAGCAACAATTTCGGCCGACGGGTAGCGTTGCAGAACTTTTAAACTCAGTTCCCCCGTACCGCAGCCGAGTTCTAAAATGCGGTGGTTGGTGCTAGCAATGCAGCCTGCTAATACATCCAGCATTTCGTCATATTTCGGTAAAAGTCGCCGAATGCCTGTATCAAAATCCGCAGTATTGACGAAAACTTCTCCCGGAAAAATTTCGTTCTGTGCAGGTGAGACAGTAGAGTCAGAATTCACGATCGCCAACCATAGACTACAATTGCTATCCTAACCGAGATCGAGCAAAAAGTGCGCGAACTACTATAAACCCATGGGTACTTTTACGGACAAGCGAAACACTTGCGGTAAACAAGAATTAACCATCCCTGGCAATCTCCAGTCTTGTTTTACAGTAAAACACTCTGACAAAGCAGTGTTATCTTAGTAGTGCATAAAATAAAATCAATATCGAACCTCAAACTTGAGGATAGCATGGACAAGTTGATTTCTCGCAGTCTGGCTGCCATCAGCCAATTAATTTACAAGCGAATTCTGCTTGCGGTGACAATTTTATTTTGTGTAGGCGTAGGAGTAGCGATGGCAAATATGTCTCGTCTTTCCTCTACCCTAATACAAGCGCAAGCCCTCCAAAATGCTACTCTTTACGCCCAAGCTATTAAAGAAGCCCGCACCCTTTACAGTTCTGATGTTATCAGTCCTCTCAACACCGCTAAATCGATTAACTTTACCCACGACTACAACCCAATATCAACAAAAGCAACAGTTCCCGTACCTGCCACCTTCTTAATAGAACTCGGCAACCATATCACCAAAAAAAATCCTGAAGTATCAGTTCGTCTCTACAGCGACTACCCATTTCCTTGGCGGCGAGAAGAAGGTGGTGTCCGAGATGATTTTGAACGGCAAGCTATTACCTATTTGACGCAAAATCCCACGGGACAATTTTTCCGCAGTGAGGATTTTCGCGGCAAACCAGCATTTCGATATGCCGAGGCAGATATTCTCACTCCTAGCTGCGTTAACTGTCACAACACTAACCGCGACAGTCCTAAAAAAGACTGGAAAGTGGGAGACGTGCGCGGGATATTAGAAATAACTCAACCTCTAGAAACCATCACTCAAAAAACTCGCGGCGGACTGAAAGACCTGTTTTTACTGTTAGCTGGACTTTCAATTTTAGGGATAACAGGATTAACTTTAGCTCTCAGCAGGTTGCGCCAAAATGCTAAACAATTAGAACAGCGCGTCAGGGAACGCACGGCACAATTGCAAGAAACTAATGTAGAATTGCTCAAAGAACAAGAAAAGAGCGATCGCCTGCTGCTCAATATTTTACCCGAATCCATTGCTGCCAAGCTAAAAGACGGTCACAGCAGCATTGCTGACGGCTTCGCAGAAGTCACGATTTTGTTCGCCGATATCGTCGGCTTTACCGTACTTTCAGCACAAATATCTCCCGAAGAATTGCTCGTTTTTCTCAACGAAATTTTTTCCGCCTTCGATGATTTGACAGAAAAGTACGGCTTGGAAAAAATCAAAACAATTGGAGATGCTTACATGGTAGTTGGAGGTTTGCCAAATCCCAGCAGCAACCACGCCGAAAGTATTGCGGAAATGGCCTTAGATATGCAGGAGGAATTAGCCAAATTTAATGCCAAACACCATGCAGGAATTAACATCCGCATCGGCATCAATACCGGACCTGCGATTGCGGGAGTTATTGGCACCAAAAAATTCATTTACGATCTTTGGGGCGATGCCGTCAATACAGCATCCCGCATGGAATCCCACGGAATTGCCGGCGCCATTCAAGTCACACAATCAACTTACGATATTTTGCAAAATAAGTATCTGTTTGAAGACAGAGGAATTATCCATGTCAAAGGTAAGGGCGATATGAATACTTATTTGCTGGCAGGCCGATTAGTCAGCGCAGTTTTGGTTTAATTTGTTTATCATTAGATTAAGGAGTCTGCTATCTCAGAAGACCGGGCGGTTGAAACCGCTTCTACACAAACAAAACCCGGATGGTGCGCGGGTTGAAGACGGGGCGGTTAAAATTACGCTATCTTCTTTCTTCAGTCCGCGCACCATCCGGACTTCGTTTGTCTAGCCGCGGTTTCAACCACCGTCCGATCAGTTGCTTGGTTGACCAACCCAAAATTTATTGCGAGAAACCCAGTTTCTTTTCCTATGTCCTAAATTAGCCCTTTGCAGAAGACTAAATTTTATGTCAGTGCGAATTTTATCATTTTTGGAGTTTTTCAAATCTCGCTTGTCTAGGCAAATAGCTTTGTGGGTATTTGCTAGCATTCTTGTCATAGAGGGAATTATTTTAGTTCCCTCTTATTTTCGGCGCGAAAATGAACTTTTAACTCAACTCGAACAGGTATCTCGGGCGACGGTGGATTCCCTAGAGGTTTTGCTCAAACAAGATATTTACGATCGCACTGTCTTGGAAGAAGAAGTCAAAAATATTACTAAGGATTCTCAAGTAGTATTAGGAGTATCTATTTACCAAGCTGACGGTCAGCTCATATATACACTTGGTGAACCGCCAGAAATTGATTGGGAAAAACTAAAAATTGCCCGTATAGTTCGCAAAAAAAGTTTGGAAGGAAAACGCTACGATATTGCTTGGACAGAGCGACATTTGGGAGGCGATTACATTTTAATTTTGCGACACGATGCTTCCACTGTTCAACCAGAACTCTACGCATTTATCGGGCGCATTGCTGTTCTTGTGATTATTATATCAGCATTTGTCACTTCTGTAACTATGCTTTTTTTAGGAGTGACAGTAATTGCACCAATCTTGAGACTGCGCGATGACTTAATCGCTGCGGGAGTCGCTTTGAGCAAAGATCGAGAAAAACCTGATTTCTACTCTCTATCCGTCAAGCGCGATGACGAGTTGGGAGAAGTTATGGCCGCCTTCAATCAAATGTTTCAACGAGTCTACAAGGAAATCGCACAGCGGAAACAAGCTGAGGAGATATTGCGCGCCGAACAAGAAAAGTCGGAACGTTTATTGCTAAATATTTTACCTGAAATGATTGCCGATCGCCTAAAACAAGGTCAGATCAATATTGCAGATGGATTTGGCGAGGTGACGGTGCTGTTTGCGGATATTGTCGGCTTTACCAAAATATCCTCGCGCACGTCTCCCGAAGAATTAGTCGAATTGCTGAACGAAGTATTCTCGGCTTTCGATTGCTTGAGCGAGAAATACGGCTTAGAAAAAATTAAGACGATCGGCGACAATTATATGGTAGCAGGCGGTTTGCCACTTCCATCTACAAATCATGCAGAATGTATTGCCGAAATGGCTATAGAAATGCAGCAAGAAATTATGAAATTTCGCGACGAATCCGGTGTACCTCTGAATATCCGCATTGGAATTAATAGCGGGCCTGTTGTCGCCGGTGTCATCGGTACTAAAAAGTTTATTTACGACTTGTGGGGAGATGCTGTCAATACAGCAAGCCGCATGGAATCCCAAGGACTTCCCGGTAAAATTCAAGTTAGCAACTCTACCTATGAATTGCTCCGCGATAAGTATGTCTTGGAAAAACGCGGTAAAATTAATGTTAAAGGCAAAGGAGCAATGACAACTTATTTGCTGATTGGTAGAAAAAATTTAACTGACAAATTTAACTATCGCCCGGGAATACCTGATATGGTGGCAGATGTTGTAGCACCGCCGCCCGGAACATTAAACTAGATTTTTTTTTTGAACGAACCGCGAAGGCGCTAAGGACAAAAAGGAAGAAAATAAAAAAATAAAGAAGAAGAGATAGAAAGTTCAGAAGTGATTGGGTAGTGCTATATTAAAATGCAAGTTGATATTAGTTACAGGGGCGAAATGACGATAAGTCTAGAACGTGATTCTTCAAGTTCACCGATTTGGCAGCCGTTCACACAAATGAAAACTGCTCCGACGCCGCTGAAGGTAATTCGCGGCAAAGGATCGTGGCTGGAATTGGAAGATAGGCGGCAAATTCTTGATTGTATTTCTAGTTGGTGGGTGACGATTCACGGACACAGCCATCCGGTTTTGGCTGAGGCTCTTTACGAACAAGCTCAAAAGTTAGAACACGTGATTTTTGCTGGATTTACTCACGAACCGGCTCAGAAGCTTGCTGAAAAATTAATAACTCATACGCCTGATTCTTTGACGCGGATTTTCTTTTCTGATAATGGTTCGACTGCTGTTGAAGTTGCTCTGAAAATGGCTTTTCAATATTGGCTAAATCTCGGAGAAACTAACCGCACTAGCTTTATTGGTTTTGAGGGAGGTTATCACGGCGATACTTTGGGCGCGATGTCTGCGGGCAGGAGTTCGCTGTGGTGGGAACCTTTTGCGCCTTTAATGTTTGCTGGGGATGTTGTGCCTTTTCCTGGGACTTTTGATGGCGATGAGGAGGTGGAAAGCAAGGAGGCGCAGAGTTTGGAGAAACTTGAGTCTTTGTTGAAGCATGGGAAGGGCTATGCGGGAATTTTTATTGAACCTTTGGTGCAAGGTTCTGCGGGTATGCGGATGTGCCGCCCTGAGTTTTTGCGGGCGATCGCGCAACTTGCCCGCCAATTTAATGTATTGTTGATTTACGATGAGGTGATGACGGGTTTTGGGCGCACGGGCGAACTGTTTGCCTCTGTTAAATCTGGAACTGAGCCGGATATCCTGTGTTTGTCTAAGGGATTGTCTGGTGGCTGCTTGCCAATTGCTGTCACAATGGCATCGGAGGATATTTATCAAGCTTTTTGGCGAGATGAATCGGAAAAAGCTTTTTATCACGGTCATTCTTATACCGGAAATCCTTTAGCTTGTGCGGTGAGTGTAGCATCTTTGGAGCTTTTGGAGCAAAACCCAAATGCCTATCAAGGAATGGAAAAACTGCACCGCAAATACCTGAATCAATGGCTGAGAAATCATCCTAAACTGGAACGGATTCGGACTTGCGGCACAATTGCAGCAATGGATGTAAAAACGGAAAGCGTTTCCGGTTATTTTAATGACATCGCCCCTGTATTGAAAGCGCAATTTCTGGAAGCGGGGTTTTTGCTCCGCCCCTTGGGAAATACGCTTTACTTGATGCCTCCCTATTGCATTTCTCCTGATGAACTCGAATCGATTTATCGGGTGATTCGTCAGGTTTTGGATACTTTGTAAACCCTTTAATTTTAGTAATGAATTTACCCAATTGGAACGATTTAGCTGATGACTCGCTGGCGGGAAAATGTCTCTCTCGCCAGGAATCTTTGGCTGTATTGCGCGCGCCGGATGAGGTTTTGCTGGAACAACTGAATGCAGCTTATCGGGTACGCCGCCACTACTGGGGAAACCGCGTCAGGTTGCACTATTTGTTAAACGCTCAAAGCGGCCTTTGTCCTGAAGATTGCCATTATTGTTCTCAGTCTAAAATTTCGAGTGCAGAAATAGAAAAGTATCCGCTGTTAGCTAAGGAAAAAATTATGGATGCGGCCCAACGCGCAGCAGATTTAAAAGCTGGTACGTTTTGTTTTGTGATTTCTGGCCGCCAACCGAGTGCATCTACTTTCGATCGCGTTTTGGATGCTGTAGAAACGGTCAAGGCAAATTATAACCTGAAAATTTGCGCTTGTTTGGGGTTGTTGACCGAGGAGCAAACTCACCGTTTGGCTAAAGCTGGAGTCGATCGCGTAAATCACAATCTCAATACTTCCGAATCGTACCACACCGAGATTTGCACGACTCATACTTTTGGCGATCGCGTCGAAACCGTCGAAAACGTCAAAGCAGCCGGAATCACAACTTGTTCGGGCGGAATTTTGGGGATGGGCGAATCGGATGATGACGCGATCGATTTAGCGCTGTCGCTGCGTAATTTGGGCGTTACCAGCGTACCTGTCAACTTTTTTATTCCGATCCCCGGAACGCCATTTGCGGACGTTAATCGCTTAAATCCGCGCCAATGTTTGCGAATTCTCTGTTTGTTCCGATTTTTGCTTCCCAGCCAAGAAATTCGGATTGCTGGGGGACGGGAAGTGCATTTGCGATCGATGCAGCCTCTGGGACTTTACGCTGCTAATTCGATCTTTGTGGGCGATTATCTCACAACTCCCGGACAAAGCGCCAATCAAGATTGGGATATGATTCGAGATGCGGGATTTGCGATCGAATCCCCCGAAGGTTCTATCTTAGAAGTTGAATCAGAATTTTCCAAATTAGAACAAAAAACCCTCGTTTCTTAACTCAGATTCAGCGCTATTACAAAGGGTTCGTAGTGAGGACTTTAGTCCGCATAAATCAGAGGACTAAAGTCCTCACTACGAACCAATCTTAAATAGCGTTCGTAGTGAGGACTTTAGTCCGCATAAATCAGAGGACTAAAGTCCTTACTACGAACCAATCTTACATCATATAAGAGAGGAAATTATGGACAAACGCGAAGAAATTACGATCGCAGAATACCAGCTAACTGCCGAATCTTTCCGAGAAGGAACATGGCATCACGACGTATCCCAAAATCGCGACGCACTGACCGCTGCCATGCCCCGCAATCCCGGTAAAATCCTTGATATAGGATGCGGGCCAGGACGAGATTTAGTAGCGTTCAAAAGCCAAGGACATACAGTTGTAGGATTAGATGCAACTCCAGCTTTTGTAGAAACAGCAAAGAAGTTATCCGGCTGCGAAGTTTTGCAGCAATCTTTCCTGAATCTAGACTTGCCAAATGGAGAATTTGACGGTATTTTTGCCAATGCTTCCCTGATTCACGTTCCCAGCGACGACATGGTAAAAGTGCTGCAAGATTTGCACAAAGCCTTAGTTGTTAGCGGTGCAATTGTCATGTCAATGTGTCGGGGAAATTGGGAAGGATACGACGAGCGCCCGACGGGAAAACGCTATACTGCGGGATGGGAATACAAAACTTTAGCGCCTTGTTTAGAACAAGCGGGATTTGCCATTATTAATCACTACTACCGCCCGCCCGGTTTGCCGCGCGAAGCTCAATCTTGGGTAGTAATGGTGGGCAAAAAAATCTAACGTAAACTACAAATTGCAAATCTTTCCCCTCTCTTCCTCTGCGCCCTCTGCGCCCTCTGCGGTAAAAAAAAACTAATTCAAAAAATTACAGAGGATTGTTGTATACTGTTCCACAGTCAAAAAAACCAAGTTCTGCACAAATTAAAACAAAATTAATATGACAGAGAAATCACACATTTTTTTAGCAGGTGCTAGTCGAGGTGTCGGCCTAGAAATCGCGAAATGTCTGGTACAACAACAGATGCAAGTAACAGCACTTTTGCGATCGCCCAACCACCGCACCGAATTAGAAACAATGGGCATCAAAGTTATCACAGCCGATGCTTTGGACGCTGCGGCTGTGGAAATGGCGATCGCTGGAGGCGCACCAATCCATGCTGCAATCAGCACCGTTGGCGGCTTGCCAAAAGATGGGGAAAGAGCCGATTATTTGGGCAACAAAAACTTGATTGATGCGGCTGTCAAAGCAGGCGTGCAAAAATTTATTTTAGTTTCATCTATCGGTAGCGGTAACACTGCCGCCGCTTTGCCACCGCAAGCTTTAGAAACTTTGCGCCCGGTATTACTTGAAAAAGAAAAAGCCGAAAATCATTTGATCGCCAGCGGGATGATTTATACAGTGATTCGTCCGGGCGGACTGAAATCGGAACCTGCAACGGGAAACGGTGTTTTAACAGAAGATTGTCGGGTGGCGGGAACAATTCACCGGGCGGATGTAGCCCAGTTAGTTTGTCAGTGTTTAGTTTCGGATGCTGCTAATAATAAAGTTTTATCTGCGGTTGACAAGCAAATGGTTTACGGCACTCTAGAATATGAAGTATTAACTTTTAGTTAAATTTCATAAACTGGTTCGTAGTGAGGACTTCAGTCCGCATCCAATCAGGTTCGTAGTGAGGACTTCAGTCCGCATCCAATCAGAGGACTGAAGTCCTCACTACGAACACCCGAAAGGTTTAATCAACTTTCGCCCGATCGCCCAATCCAGAACCAAACCCGCGATCGCAAACAATACCACACTCTCGACCCCAACCACCGCAAACGGCAACAACTCCAGTAGGGCGGGCATTTTCCCAACTTCAAAAAAAAGTCCCCCCTCAAAAGACAATCCAGCATCCAACTGTCCAAAAGCCCGCACCAACCCAAAAGCCAATACCACACCAGATTTAAGCTGCGGGTTAGTATCGCGGCGGATAGCGTAGCGGTAAGTCACGCCGAACAAAAAACCGCCCAAAAATGCCATCAATCCTCTCAATCCAAAATTTAGGTCGATCGCCCTGACCTGCAAACCCGCCAGAGCATCCCACCTCTGGGCTAAGATTAAAGTGTTAACAAGGGCGATCGACCCAAAAGCCAGCAAACAAGACAAAGCAGCAACACTTCCTGCTTTCAAAGATTCTACCCGTTCAGCGAAACTAAAATTTGACGAGTCCTTCACAGCGCCCTCACTTCAAAAATGGCTCAAATTGACTTATCATAAGCATTGAAGTCACTTTGTACAGTTTGTTCAATAAATAGCTATGGATATTTTGTCGCTCGGTTGGGTTTCGGTGCTAGTTTTGTTCTCCTTCTCAATTTCAATGGTAATTTGGGGCCGCAACGGTTTCTAGATTCCAGATCGGACGTAGGGTTGAAACCGCGTCTACACGAACCATGTCCGCCTCGTGCGCGGCCTTAAGAAAATAAAGTAATTTTCACCGCCCGTTCTTCAACCTGCGGAGGCGGGTTTTGTTTGTATAGACGCGGTTTCAACCGCTTAGTTCAAAACATGACAGCAAAAAAAATATTAATGTTAGTCGGCGACTTTGTAGAAGACTACGAAGTAATGGTACCATTCCAAGCATTGCAAATGGTAGGTCACACCGTCCATGCAGTCTGCCCGGACAAAGCAGCAGGTCAAACAATTCGCACCGCAATTCACGACTTTGAAGGCGACCAAACCTACAGCGAAAAACCCGGTCACAACTTCACTTTAAACGCGACTTTCGATGAAATCAACCCCGCCGATTACGACGCTTTGATTGTCCCCGGAGGACGCGCCCCAGAATACATCCGCCTCAACCAAAAAGTGCTGCAAATTACCCGTTACTTTGCCAATAGCAAAAAGCCGATCGCATCTATTTGTCACGGATTGCAAGTCCTCACCGCCGCTGGCGTACTCGAAGGCAAACGCTGCACCGCATACCCAGCTTGCAGCCCCGACATCCTCCGGGCCGGCGGCAAATATACCGAAGTTCCCGTTACCGAAGCCGTAGTCGATGGCAACTTAGTCACAGCCCCCGCGTGGCCTGCCCATCCTAACTGGCTAGCTGAATTTCTCAAAGTTTTAGGGACAAAAATCGAACATTCAGAAAGAATCTCCGTTTCTTGAACGATCGGACTTACTTTATTCAACCCAGTTTCTACGAAATGGGCAATGGGCAATGGGCATTGGGCATTGGGCATTGGCCAAACAGGTAATTGGTAATTGTTAGTTCTTCCCTCTTCCTTCTTCCTTCTTCCTTCTTCCTTCTTCCTTCTTCCTTCTTCCTTCTTCCTTCTTCCTTCTTCCTTCTGACTATGACCATTTTAACAGTCAAAGTTAAACCTAATTCCCAACAGCAAAGCATCGAAGAGCAACCCGACGGCAGCCTCAAAGTACATCTCAAATCGCCGCCCGTGGATGGAAAAGCCAATCAAGAATTAATCGTGCTGTTGGCGAAAAAGTTTAAAGTGTCGAAATCTGCGATCGCAATTAAATCCGGTCTTTCCTCCCGGAATAAACTTGTCGAAGTTCCGATTTAACCAATCTTTAGATAGATATCTAAATCTTTCTCAAGATAGATTAAGACTCAGCTTTTAATTTATACAGTAGTAGTTGTAAGGTTAGGAGAAAAAATTATGACCATTGAAAATAGAGTCGAAGTAACTGCCAAGAATATTGAAGGCAAAATTCAAGAAGCTGTGAGCGAAGTTACAGGCAACCAGAAAGATAAATTAGAAGGTCAAGCCAAGCAGGACGAAGCATCAGCAATTCACATGAAAGAAGACCTCAAAGATAAAGCCAAAGAGATTGTAGACCGAGCATAAAGTATTTCTTGCGACAATTTTCCTGCCTACTAAATCCCGCAAACAACATATCGTTTGCGGTATTTTTTTTAGACATACTTTTTGTAGATTAGAAAAATCATTGCTGGCAAAATCTATCGGCTAACTGCCCCTACAGATTCTACTAACTCGTAATGTAAAAGCATTAATTTTGTAGCGAGGATTGTTTCCATTGCATAAGTTGTGCCATCTTGATGAGAAAATTCTACCTCAAAAGCACTACCATCAAATTCCATCACAACTGTTCCTACTTGTCATGAAAGATAATTTAATGATTTGTTTTGTTTCAAAATGGGTTGCTTCTAAATCTTCAGTTAAAGCAACAATATCTAGATCTTTAATTGTTTTCATTATTTTTACCTCACTTTTTGACGGGATAACAACTTGTTAATCTGGGGAAAGTTTCACCTGAGCGGACGATCCAAGCTGCTAGAATCAGAGATTAACCTACTGCGGTTTTCAGCCAGATTTTCATGTTGTAATGTGTTCCGTATTCATTGTTTTTTTGAATAGCAACATCTTCGTTGATAGCAGCTTCTTTTAAAGGCTGTTTGAGCATTTCAGTATTTTATAGGGTAATGCCTAACTTACTGGCAAACAAAATATAGCGGTTCGAGCTCCCATATGAGGTATGTTGTTGGGCTTGGGCCCTATACGTTTAAGGAATGATTGATTGGTGGCAAAATCGATCGGTGAATCTGCCCTTCCTTTTAATGCCAATGTTATAAAAGCCCGATGCCCCATCCCTCCGCTTCGCTCCGCCCAATGCCCTATTCCCAATTCCCAATTCCCAATTCCCCATGCCAATAAAAAAGCTAGGGATTCATATCCCTAGCTGGAAACATAGCACAATTAGTTTTTAGAGTTGGCGCGGGCGATGGATGGAGCCCCGCTACGCTACGGCTTTTTCCAAACCGACTCCCACCCGCAGCCACCTAAATTAAATCAGGGTAATATCAGTCGCCGTCAAGCCTGGTTTGCCGTTCAGCAGTGCCAGTTGAATTGGTGCTTGGCCGCCAGCACCGTCTCTGTCGTACAGCAAGCGACCTGTGGCACCTTCGTAAACGAGGACTGCTTGTCCTGGAGTCGCTCCTGCCGGAGTCAGATCGTTGTTGTAAGTCCCGGTTTCCACCTGTAAGAACGCCCTGGAAGAAGGTCGATTGGGCAGACTATTGTCAAATGGTGGTAACAGGAAGGAATCGAAGTTCAATACCAACTTGTCACGGCCGACTTCAAAATCGCCGATTTGGTCTGGGCTGGTACCCAGGCTACCGTTGGTGTTGATCGTGACGCCCTCGCCGAAGTTGTTGTAGTAGAAGCTGTCATTACCCGCGCCGCCAATCAGGGTGTCAGCACCGGGCCCGCCGCCGAGAGAGTCGTTGCCGTCACCTGCGAGCAAATAGTCGTTCCCAAAGCCGCCCAACAGCGTGTCGTTTCCGCCGCCGGCATTTAAGGTGTCGTCCCCGTCAGATGTTGTTCCGGTAGGAAGACTGCTGCTGGGGCCGCCGAACAGTATGTCGTCGCCAGCACCGGTAGTGATGACATCAGTGCCGTTGGCGCCAATGATGAAGTTGGAACCTAAGGTATCGGTAATGACGTTTGGCGCTGTGGCACCGGTAAAGTTGACACTGCTGGCGTAGGAGATGAAGTCGTTACCAGCAAAGGAGCCAACCAATCGATCGCGCCTGCTGCCAAACACGATGGTGTCACTTCCTTCACCACCGTTCATGAAGTTGGTGACGGTGCCGGTGGTAGTAAGATTAGTGCTGGTGTTGCCAAGTAACAGATCGTCACCCAGGCCGCCGTCAAGAGTAATCAGGGCAGTAGTAGTACCGATCGCAAAAGTGGTGGCATCGATCGTATCGTTGCCATCTCCACCGAAGGCTTGATTAAAGATGCCGCTCAAGCTGTCATTGCCACCGCCACCGATCATGGTATCACTGGCAAAAGCTGCAACGATCGTGTCGTTGCCATCGCCGCCGTCGAGCAAGTTGCGACCCGCGAAGCCTGGAAATGAACTCGACGCGCCTACGCTGGAAAGTGCAGACACCGTAGACGACTTGATGAAGTCGTCGCCTGCGCCTCCCAGAGCCGTGTCCTGAGTAGCATAAACCGCGATCGTGTCGTTGCCTGCACCGCCGTCCAACAAGTTTTTGCCGGTGCCAAAGTCGCCGATACCGCCGAGGAGAGAGTCGTTGCCCTCACCGCCCATCAAAGTGGTTTTCTCAATGCCAATGGTGATGACGCTCGAAGAAAACGGACTCGACTGGGTACTGTTGTTAATGACTAAGGTATCGTTGTCATTATCGCCGGACAGATAGCTGTTGCTGGCCACACCGAACAGTGTGTCGTTGCCTTTACCGCCGAACAGACTATCTTTCTGATTGATACCTACAACGAAGTCGTCGCCCAAGTCTCCGCGCAAGAAGTTGCTGCCTTGATTGCCACCGGCGCTGCCGCCGATGCGAAGACCGAGGTTGTTGCCGCCGCCTGCGATGAAGAAGCCGAGGGAGTCATTGTCCTTGCCACCGTAGAGGGTGTCTCTTCCGAGGGCGCCTCCTAGCATCGTATCTGCACCCTGATTACCAAACATCAGGTTGCCATCGACTGTGCCTTGGAGCAAGTCATCTCCCAAACCGCCGAACAGCGACGAATTCCGGCTTTGAGCGATTACGGTGTCATTGCCTGCTTCGCCCGACATGAAAACCCGCTCGCGCTGGCCTACTAATGAATCTTCGTCAGGACCACCGTTTAGGGTATCGTTCGGCCCGACGGAAATTAGAGTATCGTTATCGCCTTGGCCAAATATTAAGCTGCCGCCGAGGGTGGAAGTTGTAATTAAATCCGCCCCCGCTCCAGCAAAGATTGTATCCGGGCCCAGTCCCGGAGTGTTTAAATTAGTTTGATCGGAATTGTCAGTTAACGTTGTCATACAGCTTCACTCCTCTACTTGTTGGTCATCGCTTGTGCGACTACAGACACTGCCTAGAACACCGAATGTTTGGATGCCGCTGTAGTTTAACCTGTTTGCCAGCCGCAAGTCTAGCCTACTGGTGTTAACCCTGTCTAGACTTTCTCTCTCGCGGACTTTTTGCTTGTAAGCTTTTATTTTCAATGTCTTCACCCTTTAATAATCCTTGTGCAATGTCTCAGGTGCTCACGCTCTCTTGAGACGCGGCTCATATTCTGAATGTTCCATTCTGGATTGGCGCTCGGGGATCGCCTCCGGGGAAGGAAATTAAAGATTAACAAGGGTCGATCGGGCGATCGCCAGACAAAGAAAAGTGAGAGATTGGTTACTTGGTTACAACGCTTTGTGGCAATTTCCGGTTTCCCAGGCAGGGCCGTCTTTAAATAATTCTGGCTCGGATTGAACTCCGCACCGCTGGGGGGTCTAAAAGTCTACACCCCGCTTTAGTTCTACGCCCCGATCGCCGTAGTGTTTGTGACAGTATACCTCCGAGTGTACGCTTGCCAAGTCAAAGTAACCATGGGGTTTGTGGCAGCGCCCGGTGATAATTATTTCTGTATCGCGGGGCTTTCGCAGCAGGGCTTCGACGATCGGCTCTACCGGCAGCAGTTCTAAGTCTACTGTGGGATTGAGT
The DNA here is from genome assembly GCF_020738565.1 of Microcoleus sp. PH2017_12_PCY_D_A. Classification (NCBI taxonomy): domain Bacteria; kingdom Bacillati; phylum Cyanobacteriota; class Cyanophyceae; order Oscillatoriales; family Microcoleaceae; genus Microcoleus; species Microcoleus sp. PH2017_12_PCY_D_A. The sequence continues at coordinate 15,055 of NZ_JAEQCI010000070.1, forward strand.
TCGTCGAGAACGATCGTTTTATACCAGCCGCTGGCGATCGCCATTTTAGCGATTTCCCAGCCGCGTTCTGCCTCGATGCAGTCTAACTCCTGCTGTTGCCCCCGCCAAACTATAGCATCTCGGCCGCACCGCTGGTGGTCTACTAGCTGCGGGTAACTTTGCCGCAAAGCGGAGATTGCCGCATCTTCTGTATAACCGGTGCCGCCTTTGAGCCACTGCACAATTAACACGCGGTGAGATTGGTCTTGGCCGATACCCCTACCTATTGCCTGCAAAGCTTTGCCCAAGGCGCTCGTAGACTTGCCTTTGCCCGCTCCGGTGTATATTTCAATACCTGAAATATTGTGCTCGGCCGCTGCGGGGTGATAGTGGGGCTTCATTTCTGAGTGCAAGTCGGCAATTTCCAGCAAAGCTTCGGGGGCGGCTCGCCCCGTGGCGATGATTTCTAAATATTCTGGTTTGTTTTTGAGGGTTTTGACTACTTCGTCCACTGGGAGCAAACCCAAGTCCAATACGGGGTTTAGTTCGTCTAGAACTACTACAGAATAAAGCTCGCTGGCGATCGCTCCTTTAGCGATATCCCAGCCTCGCTGGGCTTCTGTGCGATCGAAGCGGGTGATTGCTTCGGCCCCAAAATATTCGGCTCTGCCGGTACGCACTTGATCGATCAAGTGCGGAAATGCCCGTTGCAGGGCTTCTATTGCCCCGTCTTCGTCGTAGGAGCGGCCGGGCCCTTTCAAAAATCGCAGCAACAACACTCGCGTGGGCGAGTCAGAATTAATACCCAGCCCGATCGAGCGCAACACTACTCCCAAAGCTGCCTGAGACTTGCCTTTACCAGCACCGTCGTAGACGTGAATCTGACCCGCGATGCGTTCTGAGCGGGATGAGGCTGTCCGAATACCAATGCCATTCCTTACCATAATCCGCACTTATTTTAGTCTGTCTCGGGGTGGGTATTCGATCGCGCCCATTGAATGTTTAATATTTCCCTTCTGTTGGCCGATCTCAAAAGATTATAGGATACAACCTCAACCACCTAATGTTCAGAAGGGCGATGGAAGAGGATTAGGGGCTAAAACCTGCGTTCTAGATTATTCCGCTTCTGATGTACAATTAAAATCTAACACGGGCTGATATACCTGAATCCTTATGATTGCGAGTGTTTTCCCATTTCGGACTGTTTTGGTGCAAATTTTAATGATGTTTTTGGCGATCGCGATCGAATCGTGGTTTCTGCAAAAACTACTGAAACTCGGCCCCAAAACCAGCGTTGAATATACAGCTATCCTCAATCTCGCTTGCACTTGCGTGGGTTGGTTAGTTTTATTCGGCATTGAAAGCGTTATTTCCAAAGAATGGCGAGAAGAACTTATCGGTTATATTTTATTAGGCGGAGGTCAGAATACTTACTCTGCAATAACTGCGATTGCCCTCTCGGTATTGGCAATCACTTTTCTCGCCAAATGGCAGGGACTAGAATTCATAGAGAACATGGTTTCTGGTAACAAAAAAGCTTCCAAACCTCAGTTTTTGGGGCCGCCAACTCTCAGCCGCCGTCCTCCCAAAAAAACTTTTCGAGTAACCACCCAGTTTGGGGCAGTTTTAATCGCCCACACTGTTAGCAATTTCGTTATTTTAACCGTGTTGTTTTTGCAAAGCGTCAATTGAAATCTATGATGAAGCAATTTTTGGATGTGACTCAGCAACTCACAAAGCTGACAAACAACCTTTGGGAAAGCAATAAAAAATTCCAAAAGGTGATAATTCCGCCTAAAGTTGTCCACTGGAAGACGCCTTTACTGCTCGGCATCTTTTTAGCTTTGCTGTCAGTGGCGGCAGTCACAGACTTGCCGACGAGAACTCTGCTGTTTGATATGAGCTGGTTATTTTTTACACTTTCCATGGGTTTGCTGACCAGCCAGCAACCTTTTGTGATTAAAGAAGTAAGTCTGAGTCCGTGGCTGACAAGCAGCTTAATTGGCTTGTGGTTGCTCGTCAGATTGCCGTCGGATCAAAAGGAAATAGCATGGATATCCGGCCCGATGATAGCAGTAGTAATTCTTGCTATCATACAGATTTGGAATAGTGATTCAAAATGGGAAAGAGCTAGGTCGTTGGTGCGCCCTCAGTTTTTAATGATTACTCTAATTCACGTACTGATTTCCTGTTGGTTTGCATTTCACTTTTTAATTCAAGGTTGGATCGAACAATATCCCAGCATTTTATCGCAGGATTTGAGACAAAGCGATTATGTGGTGACATTTCAACAGCCAACTATTAATCGCTCCCGAGGAGTTGTGATCCTCAATGCAATGGATCGATACCTGCAAAATGAAGCTCGCACAAAACCGTGGGCGCAGGTAGAACAAATGTTGATAGATATTGACAACGAGCGATTTTTTCTGAAAAATCAAGCGTTAAAAACAATTCGGGTAGTCCCAGAAGATGCGAGCTGGGAGGTCAAAACTTCGATCGTCCAAGGAGAGTCCCGCTATCAGTTACAGATGCAGGCAACTTGGCTGGGGCTGGTGTTTAGACCCGAAATATATTCGTTTACCAAATCTTGCGAGGTGATCGATACAGGCAATAGGGCGACTGTAACCTGCGACGCTATCAAACGTTCTAAATCCGGACTGAAAAAAGATGGAAATGCGGGAGACAGTCAAGTTTGAGCCAGTCTCTGGCAGTTAGGATAGTGGGAGAAGGCGAGATGGGAAGATGGGAGACGGGGAGACGGGGAGACGGGGAGACGGGTAGATAGGGAGTGTCTGAGAGGGAGATGGGAAAAATCCTCTTTCTTTAGGCTTGACTTCTACTCTCAACATCAATCCGTTACATCCGTTACATCCGTTAAAAAATCCGTTGCCGAACTGCCTTCTTCCTTAAACTAAAGTATGGCGAAAGTTGACCGCGGGTTAATAACTAGATGAATTTGAGAAGAATATTGACAGTCGCGACTAATGTATATTGGGAAGTAATTCGCGATCGCATCCTTTACTTAATTATTATTTTTGCTCTGTTGATGGGAGCCTCGGTGCGCTTGATACCGGAATTGGCAGCGACAACCGAAAAGAAAATTATCTTAGATATCGGTTTGGCTGCGATGAGCATCCTCGGTATAATTGTCACAGTCTTTGTGGCTACCGGACTGGTCAACAAAGAAATTGAAAAGCGGACTGTTTACCTATTAGTGGCCAAGCCGATAAGTCGGGCTGAGCTAATTGTGGGCAAGCACTTAGGGATGTCGGCGGTGCTATTTGTTCTTGTAGCAGCAATGACTGTTATCTATCTGGCTATTCTGAGTTTGAGCCGCATTCCTTACCCTTTGGGCAGCATTTTAATCGCTTCGCTGTTCGTGTGGTTTGAGCTGTGCCTCATGGCCGGTGTCGGGATTTTATTTGGGGTTTTTAGCAGTTCGCTGCTGGCAACTTTACTGACATTTAGCGTTTATTTGATGGGACACTCGACGCGGGATTTAGTGGCTTTCGGCAAGTTAACTAAAAATCCTGGCATTGAACAATTGATGATGGGACTTTATCTGGTTTTGCCTGATTTAGCCCGGTTCAATTTGAGAAATGATGCTGTTTACGGACAAGTACCTTACTTGGCGGGTTTGATTACAGATGCGGGCTACGGTTTGCTGTATGTGGTGCTGCTGCTGTCAATTGCGATCGCCATATTTTCCCGCCGAGAATTTTAAATAGTTCGCAGCATCGGACTTTAGTCCTCGGATTGGAAGGACTAAAGTCCTCACTACTAACCAATTTTATTGTCGAATTAGCGCGCTAAGATATAGAGAAGGTTATCGCTCGGCAATCTCGACTAAAACTCAAATCTTTATTGTAAAATGAGGTGACTTATGACTGCTGTAATTCACAAACCGATATCGCAGCTAAAAATTACCTGGCCGCTGCTTCCCGATGATTTTATTCTACCAGATGACCCCGTGGAAAATATAGAACATCCTTTAATATCTAACGGTTTGCGCCAGTCTGTAGTGGATTCCCCGGAACAAACGCAAGACGCGCTGATAGTTTCTAATTTTGCTTTGTGTGCTGCTGTGGACGATCGCACTATTTGCAAAGCCCCAGACTGGATGTACGTGCAACCGGTTCAACCTTGGCCTCACAGCTATCCCCGCCGCAGTTACACGCCTCATACCGAAGGAACAGTGCCTTTTGTAGTGATGGAATTTCTCTCAGCTACTTACGGCGATGAATACTCCGTAGAACACACAGAAGAAATCGGCAAGTGGTTCTTTTACGAACAAGTAATCAAAGTTCCTCGCTATGTCATTTTTCGGCCGCATACAGGCAGAATAGAAGTTTATGCGCTGGAATCCGATCGCTACAACAATCAAGATCCTGATGAAAATAGGCGTTATTTGATACCTGGATTAAATCTATTTTTGGGAGTTTGGCAGGGAACTCGCGAAGGTAGAACAGGAAATTGGCTGCGCTGGTGGAATGCGGCCGGAGAGCTGCTTTTGTGGCCGGAAGAACGGGCAGAAGTAGAACGTCAAAGGGCCGAAGCCGAAAGCCAGCGGGCCGAAGCCGAACGCCAAAGAGCCGAAGCTGAAAGCCAGCGGGCCGAAGCTGAAAGCCAGCGGGCCGATCGCGAACAGCAAGATAAAGAGTCCGCCCAAACGCTGTTGGAACAGGAAAGACAGCGCAATCAAGAACTTTTGGCGCGATTGGCAGCCCTCGGTATCGATCCAGAATAACTAAACCCACCTAAAAAAAACAGAATATTTAGATCCCCGACTTCGCAGAAGTTGTTGGGGATCTAATATCGATCGCCTTCTACAGTAATCCCAATTGAAATCATGTTAGTGAAAAAACTAGAACAATTAAAAGATATCTTCGCGCAGGTGGAACGGGCGCTGATTGCCTACTCCGGCGGCATTGACAGCACTTTGGTGGCAAAAATTGCTTTTGATGTGTTGGGCGATCGCGCTTTGGCTGTGACGGCTGTTTCTCCGTCTCTACTCACAGAAGATTTGGAAGATGCCCGGATTCAAGCCGCAGAAATTGGCATCGCCCACCAGGAAGTACAAACTCAGGAAATGGCCAATCCTAATTACACTTCTAACCCGGTTAATCGCTGCTATTTCTGCAAAAGCGAGCTGCACGATACTTTGAAACCGCTAGCACTCGCCAAGGGTTATCCTTATGTGGTGGATGGGGTGAATGCTGATGATTTGAAGGATTACCGCCCGGGGATTCAGGCTGCAAAGGAACGGGGCGCGCGATCGCCTTTAGCAGAAGTTGGCATGACTAAATTTGAAGTGCGGCAGTTAGCAAGAGAATTGGGTTTGCCTTGGTGGGATAAACCGGCACAGCCTTGTTTGAGTTCGCGCTTTCCTTACGGTGAAGAAATCACCGTTGCAAAGTTGCAAAGAGTGGGGCGCGCTGAACGGTATTTGCGGCAGTTGGGGCTGAAAAATCTGCGAGTGCGATCGGATGGAGATACAGCGCGAATTGAATTGCCGGCCCAGGAGATTCAAGAGTTTGTATTAAATGCGGATTTGCCTGCATTGGTGGCGGCGTTTCAGCAGTTGGGTTTTGTGTACGCGACTTTGGATTTGGAGGGGTTTCGCAGCGGCAAATTAAATCAGGTTTTGCAGCCCGAATTGTTGGGGGCGAAGGCTTGATTAATTATCTTGAAAAAATGTCACTACAACCGTGTGTTCGTCCCGATCGCATTTAACTTGAAAACGGCGCTGAGGATAAAGCGATTTTAGGCGACTTTCCCACATCTGAGCTAATGCTTGTCCCAAATACAATAAATTGTCACTGCTAGCGTTTTCCGCACCGGGGAGAATGTCATCAACGTGCTGGTGGTTCATCACCTGCTCAATTGCAGCGACATCATTCCCTAGCTCGATTTTCCACTGTTCGTAGATTTGACTGTTAAAGGCTTCGGACAAAAAGATGCCACCTTCATGTTCGACAAAATCTGGCCAGAATAGTTTTGTGAAAGCTATGGCAATTTCAATATTAGCAGATCCAAAAAGATAATCCCAGAGTGAAAAATCATCGCCATTGGCTTTTTTCCATTGCTGGAAATCGATTAGTTTATCTGCATTCAAGGATATTTGTTTGATGAACATAATTTCTAGGGTATTTCATCCAATCTAGCTGGCCTAACTGTTTTCTCAGCTTGCACGTAAATGTCTCCTGCTGAGTTTTGGTTGTGTTTGTATTCAACGGCGTGAGGTGTCGGCACATTTGCATGAGCCCTTCCTGTCAAGTCTACTCGCTTAATTGCCCGTCCACTGTCATCGTAGACGATATAGCTGGTAATGTTCTTGCCATCCATGCGGTACAGTAAGTTTTGGGTACTTGCTCCATCTAGAGGAAATCTGCCACTTACCTGGGTTCCGACGGCTATAAGGGTGCTAGCGGGGATGCCAACTGTCCAGTCCACTGGTTTAGACATATATAAGTCCTAAATTACTTTACGACCTCAGTTTGATATATGTATGGGTGAATAATCTGGGCAAAAATATTCGTGACATCGCCACTGAATTAAAGCAATAGCATAAACTAAAGTAGCAGCAAGAGTAGCAGCAACGAGGCATTTGTCAGCAATTTGAAACAGGCGATCGCAATTATGCGATCGATCGCCACCAAACAGATTATTCTGATTCCTGCTTTTTACTCAACTCTTGCCGCCAGCTACAATCCTAAATTTGCCGGAACAATTGCCAGAGTTGACGAAATTAATCTTCTCATCGATCGAGTCGCCGCCGCAGAAAATATGACCGTGGAATCTAGCGGTATACAAGCATTGTTTAAAGAAAAAGCTCTGAATGAAGATTTAACAATAGACGGCGTTCACCTCAATGCCAAAGGTTTAGATATATACAAAAAACTTTTGTTAAATATTTTGAATTAAACTTGACAACTCACACTTTCTCTAACATAAAATCCTCCTAAAATCTTAATTTCAGTGAAGTAGGGTGCGTGATAAAAATGATATTTTTGCTACTTTCCTCACAATCTTAGCAGCTTCATACTGAATTGGTATCAGTCCTTTCCATTCCTAAGCCGTAAGGTGCGCATTGCGCACCTACTGATATCATTTTTCTTTCTCCGCTGCATGGAATAGATCCTTTACCGGAAAGGATTTTAGGCGAACCAGGTCGTTCCGCTTCATAGTGAATTGGTATAAACTGACGCACCATAGCGCTCAATATTAAGGAGTCGTAGTTGGCATAATTTGCTGTGGTTGTAGTTGCTGTAGCTGCTGATTTTGCTGCTGTTGAAGTTGAAGTTGCCGATCTTGAAGATCTATCTGCCGCTGTCTGTCTTCGAGTTGCAAGCGTCTGTCTTCAGCTTGGCGCGCTCTGTCTTCAGCTTGCAGCCTTCTGTCTTCAGCTTGTCTCTGTCTGTCTAGCTCTCTGTCTTCACGTTGTTGTTGTCTGTCTTCCCGTTGTTCCCGAAGTTGTCTGAGTTGATTGCGCCGATCGAAATCTCCTCCCAAAAATAAGTTCTGAAAAGCGTTGATAGTTGTTTGAAACCCAGTAAAAATGCCGCTAACGCTGCCGATCCCAGTTGCAACTCCTGTTATCGGCTGCAAGAAAGTGGCAATATTGTCTGCTACCCTAGTATAGCCCGATCGCGCTACGAGAATCACATCGTTATTTCGGAGAGTTGGGTTATTGTCAGGATTCAGCCCTTGAGCAAAATCGACATTAATAGTGCGGCGAGTAACAGTACCGTTGGGGTTCAAACGCAGCAGTTCCACCTTATCTTTTTTAGCCCGCAATTGATTGAAACTGCCAGCAGTCAGCAAAGCTTGGTGGAGGGATGTACTGGGTTTAACCTGTAAAGCTCCGGGCCTGATCACTTCCCCTACAATATTGATGCTGATCGCGTTTGGAGAGAAACTTGTACTTCCGAGTTGGGCAATTTCAGTTAAGTCTACAGTAGATGCCGTCGGGATAATGACGCTATCTCCTTCTTGGAGTAAAACATCTTGAGTTGCGTCACCTTTTTGCAGCAAATCCCACAGATTTACCGTGATAGTTTGTTCAGTGCCACCTCTGATACGGCGGCGGATTTGGACGCGGCGAATGTCTGCTTCTGTGGTGATACCGCCAGCAATTTTGAGCGCTCTAGTGATTGTTGGTAGTCCGACAACGGCTCCTCCTCCTTGTTGTTGTTCAATAGAGACAAAACTCAGATCTGTTTGTTGGTTGGTCGATCGCAAATCCGAAGCAGATACAGTATAAGGCCCCGGCCTGTTGACTTCTCCGACAATTACCACGCCAATTGGTTTAGTAATATCAGCGGAAAAATTAGCACTAGCTCTTTGACGGACTTCTTGGGTATTGAGAGCACTTGCTGTCGGTACAAAAATTGTATCTCCATCTCGGATAGTGACATCTTGACGCAAATTTCCAGTGTCTAAAAAATCCTGCAAATTAACAGTAATAAGTTGCTCTGCCCCGCCTCTGCGGGGACGGCGAATTTGGACGTTTCGCATATCTCCTGCGGATGTCACCCCTTTGGCAAGTTGTAGCATTTCCATCAAAGTCGGAAATTTTACGCCTCCTCCGGTTCCTTCTCTGCTGGCATTAATTTTGTAGGAACCGGGGCGAGTAACTTCACCGGCAACACCTATATTTAGGGGGCGAGTAACGATCAGAGTCACGGTGACAACGGGAACATTGATGAAGGGTTCGTATCGCTTGGTAATGACGGTAGCGGCTTGTTGCAGCGTCAACCCTTGAATTGAGACGCTGCGAATGATTGGTAGATTGAGGGTTCCGTCAACTAAGACTTGATATTCTTTGCTAAATTCAGGGACGCCGAAGATATCTAAAGCAATGCGATCGCCCGGGCCTAAAGTATAAGCCGCTTCTGCTGTCAGCGAGCCAGAATTGCCGATCGGCGGCAGACTCGAACCCGCAGGAGGCGGTGGCGGTACCCTCGGCAGGTTTGGGTTCCTAGGGGGTGCAGGATTTCTGATAGCAGGCAACTGAGCTATACTTGGCAGCGAACTGCTCAGCACCAGGAGTGCTGACAAACTAAGACTTGTGGCGGTTTGAACGTTATGTTTCATCTTTCTTTCCTGGTTGCAGTCTGCCAATGAACGATCGCAATGCAAGCTAGTTAATTTTAGTTTATTTTCACCTAGAACAGCAGGATGCCCCCGCTGTACCGCGAGGGTACTCCCGATGCGTGTCAGCGGTGGGAGGAATGCGAGCGAGTCGCCGATTGCACCCGCCCACAAACTAGCAGGCGCAGCCCTAGCGAGATGGGCGGGTGTATGAGAAGACGAGCAAATTCCTTGTTTTTCTCTATCCAACCATTGCTTGTCAATGTCACATGTGATAGACTTTAGATATATGGAGTTTAAGTACTTTGACTCGGAGGTTCTGAGCAATTGCTCAAGGGCTACTACAACAAAAGTACATGTGATAATATCAATAGCATGGAACAAATACTTACCATCGTTTGCAAACTTAGCCCAACGCCAGAACATGTCGCTCAAATCGAGGCAACATTGAAGGCGTTTGCTGATGGTTGCAACTATGCCAATGAAGTAGTCCAACCTCAGACCACAAGCTCTGTAACCATCCAAAACTTGGTTTATCAAGACTTGCGCTCTAAGTTTGGGCTTAGTGCTAACTTGGCGGTTCGTGTTTGCGCTAGAGTTGGAGCTAATCGGAAAACGGCTAAAGCCAAAAAGAGAACAGTAGAGTCTTTTGACCCCACTAGCATCGATTATGATGCTCGAATCTTCGATTTCAGGCAGAAAGACAACGTTGTCAGCTTGACGCTGATGAATGGTCGTTATCGCATTCCGCTGGATATTGGAGAATATCAAGCTGTTAATCTTGACGGCAAGAAGCCAACATCTGCCCAACTTTGCAAACATCGAGATGGTAGCTACTATATCCACATTCAAATTAAGACCACCCCGCCAGACGTTACCGAACCAGTCCGAGTGATTGGAGTCGATTTGGGGCGTACTGACATTGCCATTACCAGTGATGGTGATAGCTGGAGTGGTGAAAATATCAAGGCGACTAGAGACAGATTTGCTCGAACTAGAGCATCGCTCCAAACCAAAGCCACGAAAGGTACTAGATCGACACGGCGTAGATGCCGCAAGATCTTGAAACGACTGTCGGGCAGAGAGCGACGTTATCAAACAAATCAGAATCATGTCATCAGCAAAACCATCGTTTCCAAGGCAAAAGCTAGTAAGTCTAGCATAGCCTTGGAAGATTTGACCGGAATCCGAGAACGAACCAATCAACAACCAAGGTCTAAGACTGAGCGCAGACGCTCCAATAGTTGGGCATTTTATCAACTGCGAATTTTCTTGACCTACAAAGCGATTGGTGCTGGAGTCAAAGTAGTAATGGTTAGCCCGCGCTACACTTCCCAGATGTGCCATAAATGCTTGCACATCCACCCTATCAAAGGGCAGTCTTATCGTTCTGGTAAAAGATTTAAGTGCGGTCATTGTGGTTTTGTTGGTGATGCTGATTCAAATGGCAGCTTGAACATTGCTGCTCTTGGAGTGCCAGTCAATGCGCTCGAAGGTTCGATATTGTCTTGCAACTTGCAGGAACATATCAGGGCTATTACAAGCCCCCGCTATATTGTGAGCCGTCAGGCGAAACAATTAGCGGTGGGTAATTGACTTCTGTCCAGTGTAGCCTCGCTGCGCTGCAAAATCCACAGGTGGAATCATAAAATTTGTGCCGCAATCGAGTACCTTCTTTATAAAGAAAGTGTAAAGCAAGCAACTGTTCTCAAAATTATTTATACATAAGTCGGGATGCAAATCAACCCTCCGAAATAAAAGAGATAGAAAAAACGAGCCTTATTTGATGTAAAATATTAATAATTCTATCTACGGGACAAAGACAAGTGTCACTAAAATTGGAGAAGGTAATTCCCTGGGGACGCTGCTTGGATGAATACATAGGAATGTTTAGCTTGACATCAAGTGACCTCAAGCTAGCAATTCTTGATTGTGCGGGCGGCCCGGCGAGTTTCAATGCCGAAATGACTCGCCAAGGTAACAAGGTAATTTCTTGCGATCCAGTGTATCAGTTTACGGCGGTGGAAATTGGCGATCGCATCCAAGAAACATATCAAACTGTGATTGACGCTGTTAAGGCCAATGTAGACGGCTACCTCTGGAACAATTTTGAATCGCCGTACCAGCTAGGCGAAGTGCGGATGAAAGCAATGCAGGAATTTTTAGCAGATTTTCCCTCTGGCTTAGAGCAAGGCCGCTACATGAATGTTGAGCTGCCTGTTTTACCCTTCGATAACGGTCAATTTGATTTAGCTTTGTGCAGCCATTTCTTATTTGCTTATTCTCACCTGCTTTCGGAAGAATTTCATCTGCAAGCAATTACAGAAATGTGTCGGGTTGCGAAGGAAGTTCGAGTGTTTCCGCTGTTGCAGAGTTTTAGCGGGGAGGAATCTGAGCATTTAAATCCGATTATTACCGAATTGAAAAATAGAAATTTTCGAGTGGAAGTTCAAGAGGCTCCCTATGAGTTTCAAAAAGGCGGAAATAAGATGCTGCGAGTTAGCAAAAAAAGCTCCGAATAAAAGTAAGCATAACTTATTCTGCTGTGATGGGAACCAAATAACAGCCATTAATTCGCCAAGTACGATTCCCTTCGGGATAGCTTCGCTTCACGAACTGTTTTTCCATGACATAAAGTGCTCTGATGGGGATGCCTTCGGAGTCAAGCAACAGCACTGGCTGAGCGGGAATTCCTTCTACAGTGGCGAGGTTTTCAAATAATACCGATCGCGGATGGTAGACAGCTTCATAGGCAATTTTTACCATGTTTGACCAAATTTATTCATACATAACTCGGGAGCCAAATCAACCCGCCGCAGAAAGGGGATAGGAAAAAATAGCCCTGATTTGAGGTAAAATGTTAAATAATTCTATCTGCGGGACAAAGACAAGTGTCACTAAATTTGGATGAAGTAATTCCCTTGGGACGCTGCTTGGGTGAATACATAAAAATGTTTAGCTTGGAACCAAGTGACCTCGAGCTAGCAATTCTTGATTGTGCCGGCGGCGCGGCGAGTTTCAATGCCGAAATGACTCGCCAAGGTAGAAAGGTAATTTCTTGCGATCCAGTTTATCAGTTTTCGGCGGTGGAAATTGGCGCTCACCTCCCAAAATATCACACTTTCATTGAGGATTTCGAGGCAAGTAGACCCAACTACCTGTGGAACATTTTTGAATCGCCGTCCCAGCTAGCCAATGTGCGAAGGAATGCGACGCAGGAATTTTTAAAAGATTTTCCATCAGGCTTGCAGGAAGGCCGCTACGTGACTGCATCGCTGCCTGTTTTGCCTTTCGAGAACGGTCAATTCGATTTAGCTTTGTGCAGCCATTTCTTATTTACTGATCCTCACCTTTCGGAAAAAGATCATCTGGAAGCTATTACAGAAATGTGTCGGGTTGCGAAGCAAGTCCGGGTATTCCCTCTATTGCAGAGTTTTAGCGGGGTGGAATCCGAACACTTAAACCCAGTGATTGCCGAATTGCAAAACAGAAGTTTTACTGTGGAAATTCAAGAGGTTGCTTATCAGTTTCAAATAGGCGGAAATGAGATGCTGCGAGTTAGCAAAAAAAGCTCAGTCTAACCTAGACTATCTGCCCATTGCTTAACCCGTAAGATTACACATAGAAACCAAAACATAAAATTATTATGCCGCAAACAGTCTGGATCGCACGCCACGGAAACCGCATCGACTTCGTTAACCCCGACTGGTTTCTTACGGCAGAACACCGCTACGATCCCCATCTTTCCGAAGACGGTCACATTCAAGCCAAACAACTCGCCAATCGCCTCAAAGGTGAAGGAATTTCTCACATTTTTGCTTCGCCTTTTCTCCGAACTGTCCAAACGGCAAATCACGCGGCAGAAGCTCTGGATTTGTCAATTAAACTAGAGTGGGGACTGTGCGAATGGCTGAATCCTGAATGGATGACCGAAATGCCGGAAACTGAATCTGTCGAGGATTTGTGCAGGCGTTTTCCCAGGATTGATGCTTCTTATAAAGGCGGTATTGCTAATTATCCCGAAACCGGGGAAGCTTGTCTCAAAAGGGCGGGGGAAACTGCTAAACGCCTCGCTGCACAGTTTCCTGAGGATATGTTATTAGTAGGTCACGGTTCGTCGGTTGTGGGAAGTGCGCTGTGGCTGGTGGGCGGTGCTAGGAGGAAAATTAATGCTTCTCTTTGCTGTTTGGTGAAAGTGGTGCGGAATGGGGACGAATGGTCGATCGCACTTAATGGCGATACTTCTCACCTCACGGACACTGAAACCGTTGTCCGCTTTAATTAAAGTTGAAATTCGTGCAAAAAATCGCATTATATGCTATGTGTACGGATTGGGTGTGCAGTGCACGCGCTAGGTTTATTCGATCTCGATCGCACGTTGTAAATCTTAAATCTCAAATCGGTATGTCTGGACACAGTAAGTGGGCGACTATAAAACGCCAAAAAGCGAGAGTTGATTCGGCTAAAGGCAAAGTTTTTGCTAGAATATCTCGCGAAATTATTGTCGCTGCCCGCAGCGGAGTTCCCGATCCCGCTGGTAATTTTCAACTGCGGACGGCTATTGAAAAAGCGAAGGCCGCGGATATTCCTAATGAAAACATAGAAAGGGCGATCGCCAAAGGTGCCGGTTTAGCCGGGGGTAGTTCGGAATTAGAAGCCATTCGCTACGAAGGTTACGGCGTTGGCGGAGTAGCGATTCTGATTGAAGCGCTGACAGACAACCGCAACCGCACCGCGGCTGACTTGCGAGAAGCTTTTAGTAAAAATGGCGGCAACTTAGGCGAAACTGGTTGTGTGGGCTGGATGTTTGACCACAAAGGAGTTTGTACAGTACGCGGCCCCATTGATGAAGAACAATTGTTTGAAGCCTCCCTAGAAGCAGAAGCCGAATCCTACGATTTGATATCAATTGATGAGGATACCGAAGGTGCAGAAGTTTTTACAAGTGTGCCTAATTTGGAAAAACTGGCTGATGTTTTGAAACAAACAGGTTTGGCAGTTTTACAGTCAGAGACTCGCTGGATTCCGAGCAATACCGTCGAAATTGATACTCCTGAAAAAGCTCGATTGCTGATAAAGTTAATGGACGCCTTGGAAGATTTAGACGACGTGCAAAGTGTGACAGCTAATTTTGAAATGACCGATGAATTGATGTCTTCGATTATGATTTGAAATTCCCAGGTTCGTAGTGAGGACTTTAGTCCGCATCCATGACTAGCAAAATTCGTAGGGTGCGGATCCATCGACATCAAAAAAAAGCGACAATCTAATAGCGACGCACCTGTTATTTTCAATACCCCAGCAAACAAACCTAACATCTTTATTGTAGATTTTTTTTATAAAGGGTATAAACTAATGCCACATAACAACGAAATCAAAACAGACAGCAACCACTCAGAACAAGTTCCGTCAGTAACGGAAGTAGCAGAAACGAACGATCGCTCCAAATCGGATGTGCAGGCTAAACCAGGGAATAAATCCAATTGGTTGGGTTCCGTTTTTGGAGTCGTCTCTGCAAGCGCGAGTGCGGTGGGAAATGCCGCAGGAAGTGCTGGAAGTGCCATTGTGAATACAGCGAGTGCGGTGGGAAATGCCGCAGGAAGTGCTGGAAGTGCGATCGTTGTGAATACAGCGAGTGCGGTGGGAAATGCCGCAGGAAGTGCTGGAAGTGCCATTGCTAATACATACAGCGAGTGCGGTAGGAAATGCCGCAGGAAGTGCTGGAAGTGCGATCGTTGTGAATACGGCAAGTGCGGTAGGAAATGCGGCCGCAAGTGCGGGAAGTGCAGCACTGCAAGTTCCCAAATTTTTGGGTTCATCCATCGGTTTGATTTCCCAAACTCCTATCCTGAAAAAACTGACCCAAAAGTTTAAAATCGACTGGTTAGCTAATGCTATAGATGCTGTTGATGTCGTAAATGCCGAGGCGCAAGTTCGAGAGTTACAGCGCCAATATCCTCGCGAGAAACCCAAAGAGATTGCACATCACTTGATGGTGGAAAAAGCCTTGCTAGCGGCAGGAACTGGCTTGGCTAGCAGTTTAGTTCCCGGCGTAGCTTTGGCGTTGGCTGGCATGGATTTAGCGGCAATGACGGCGTTATCTGCCGAGTTGGTTTATCAAATTGCTGCCGCCTATGGCATGGATTTGCGATCGAGCGATCGCAAAAAAGAAGTTGTCGCTATTTTTGGTTTATCCTTGGGTAGCAATTTAGCGATCGAAGCTGGAGTTACGCTTATAAGTAATATTCCCTTGGCAGGTGCCGCGATCAATGCTAGCGCCAGTGCGGCAATGATTTACGCGATGGGATACGGTGCTTGTCGGTTTTATGAAGCCCATCTCGATTCCTTGGAAATCGAAACCCAACTCGAAGATTTGCGGGAGGTATTGCAAGCGGAAAGCGAGCAATATTTAGAAAAAGCGATCGCACAAGAAACGGTGATGGATTGGATTTTAGTGTATGTCGTCTATGCCAGCCAAAAATTCACCCGATGGGATGACTTCTTACCGGAATTACAAGCAGCTAATTTAAATCCCAAGACTTTAGCTGAGATAGAAGCTGTGAAAAATAAGTCTAAATTGCTTCCCAAGTTGGATATTTTACTCGAACAACTCGAACTTGACTTTGCCGAACCACTTTTAAAGAGATCCACTGAGATCGTCGAGTCTGACGGTGAAATTAATCAACAAGAGGGAAAAATTTTGCTGGCAATTCAACGAGCTGTATTGAGCAAAAGAAAGCAAGCCCAAAAGCAAAGTCAGCAAACTTGCGATCGAGGATCTAACATCTGAACTCACTTAATTACAAACTGAAGTCCCAGCGGTATGACAAACTCCTTCTTTATGTGCTGATTTTCATCCTTATTTTAATTGCGTTATTTCAGCCCGCGAAATGTCTAGATTGCAAACTTTCCCCGATTAATTTATTGTTGAATGTTCGATGAAAAAGACAATGTGGCAAATTGGCAATGCTGTACCGCCGGGCTTAGCAGAGTGTATCGGCTTCGCACTTATTCCATATTTGGCTGATATTGCTTTGAACAAAGCTAGGAAATTTACTATTCTAGGCCAAGCCTAAGAACAATAAATATAGCGGTTTTCAGAAAGATGAGGTACGACTGACAGCTTGTGGGGCCTATAAACTAAGAGGGCCCAAGCCCAACAACATACCTCATCTTTCTGAGAAGGGCTATAAGATATTACTGATTGTCTTCGCGACGCTGAACTTTGAACAATATATTACTGGCAAATTTTGGTGTATCTGCTTTTTCACGTAAAAAATCAATTAATTCAGTAAAAGTCTTTGGGGGATTTTTGTACTTTTGAGACTGTTGCTGTAATAACTCAATTATTGAGTCCGGGTATTCTTCCAATAAATCGCTGAGAAAATCATCGGGCGACTGTGCTTTAATGTTCCAAGGAGCTAGCTCGTTTTCTCTAAAATCCTTGAGATTATTGGTGACAATGATATCAGCTCCAGCAGTTACGGCTGCGGCAAGAACGTGACGGTCTTTAGGATCGTTGGTCATTGCTTGCTCTAGCGCGACAGGCACTTCAACCATTGCTTCAGGAAAGGCTAATTTGATTTGATTTTCAAGATTTTTTGCGGTCTTTTGCGAAAGCTTTCCTCCTTTAACAAGATTGCCTATTGCCTCATCAAGGATTTTCTGAGACCAATATGGTAAATACAAATCTTCATCAGCAGTGGAAAGGAGAGTATCGCGCAAATACATCGGGAAAAGTACGCAAGCATCAAGTACAACACTATGTTTAGTCATATTAGAGATTCAATTAGTCCTATTCCTCGTACAAGCCAGCTTCCTCAGTCATCTCGATCAGCTCATCCAAGAGTTGGCGGCGCTTGACTTTCCGCTGTTCCTTGTAGGTCATT
Source organism: Microcoleus sp. PH2017_12_PCY_D_A (assembly GCF_020738565.1). NCBI lineage: Bacteria > Bacillati > Cyanobacteriota > Cyanophyceae > Oscillatoriales > Microcoleaceae > Microcoleus > Microcoleus sp. PH2017_12_PCY_D_A. Next base: position 32,016 of record NZ_JAEQCI010000070.1, read on the forward strand.
AAATCTTGGAAAAGTATGCGCCGATGGGAACCAACTTTGATATGGGTAATTTCTCCATTTTCAAGTAACTTGACTAAAAATGGTCGCGACACATTCAGAATATTAGCAGCTTCCTGTGTTGTCAGTTCGCGATTGTGACGCACTATGGAAATAGCTTGACCTGATGCCATTGCTTGGACAACTTGACCGAGTAAATTGTAAACTGACTGCGGAATTATAATTTCTTCTCCGTTACTTCCGACTAATTTTGGTTGTGCAGATTCGAGGCTGAGAATCTGGTATAATTTTGCTATTGTTTCTTGTTCTTGTTCGGGAATTAAAACTGACTCAGGCGATGCTTTTTGCTTCAACATAGCAAGTCTCTCTTTTAATGTTTTTTGTCTGATTTATGTATTCCTGGACGCACTTTCAGCAAAGAAACCGGGTTTTTTCGCGAATCAGCGGGCTGTAACGATGTATTTTCTCCAAAAACCCGGTTTCTGGCTACCCGCGTGTAAGTCTCCGGTGCATACTCAGTTGTTTTCACGATAACACTTTTCGTGCCGTAAACGCAATATCCGCAACAAACGAAATATAAAAAATTGTAGCAAGGTGTGGCGTGTGAACACCCTACTAACTGCTAACTATGTGGGGGAGGCTGTTCAGTATCGTACAATCGATCGAATGCAGTAGAATTATTTGCGATCGTTTTTCAAGTCATAACTTGATAGATTGCAGGTCGATATTTAGTGCGATCGTCTTTCATGGTTGCTCTAGTTCAGTACAGTACAATAGATATGATGCCGTAAACAAATGTAAAATGGAAGCAATACAACTGTCTTTATTCTCAAATGAGCAAGAGACAATTTCTGCAAAAAAGCCGAAGCAAGCAAAATTAGGGCGTTACGAACGCATCCAACGCGAACTAGAAGCGGATGACTCCGATCCTTAAAAGATATTTATTGATGTAGAATCTCAGTCAATCCCCGCCTCAGACTATAGATTTGTCGATCTTTTCTGCGGTGCTGGCGGAATGACACAAGGTTTATGGCAAGCAGGATTTCAACCATTAGCCAGTGTTGAAGTTAACCCCATTGCTTCTGCAACTCATATCAAAAATTTTCCTGATTGTCATCACTTTTGCGACGATATCAAAAACTTAAATTTCCAAAATTGGCTCGCTCAAATTGCTTCTCCTGAAGTTCATCTTGTTGTAGGCGGGCCGCCTTGTCAAGGCTTCTCAGTTGCCGGAAAACGCGACCCCAACGATTCTCGAAACCACCTGTTTAGAGAGTTTGTCCGCATCGTCTCGGAAATACGTCCCTGGTACGTTGTGATGGAAAATGTGCCGGGAATTCTGACTATACAGAAAGGGGCTGTTAAGCAAGCTATTTGCGAGGCTTTTGAGGAAATTGGCTATCCCCACGTTTCCGTTGCGGTGCTGGAATCAGCCGCCTATGGAGTTCCGCAAATCAGGCCGCGAGCTATTTTTATTGCTAACAGATTTGGGATGCCAAATCCTTATCCCAAGCCACAATTGTTGTCCGAACAATACAAAGCAATTGAGTCAGCAATTGATGATTTACCAGAGTATACTCCCATACCAGAAATTAACCACGAATGGACTCGCCATTCTGCTGAGTATATGGAAAGACTTGCTAAAGTTCCACCAGGCGGTTCTTTGTACGCAAGCTACGCAGATGCTTTTAAGCGACAGTATCCGGGGAAACCGAGCATGACTGTGAAAGAAAATCACGGCGGCACTCATATTCATCCTTATCTCAATCGCGTTATTTCCGCTCGTGAAATGGCGAGATTACAAAGTTTCCCGGATTCATTTATTTTTGAAGGTTCAATGAAAAAGGCAATGTGGCAAATTGGAAATGCCGTGCCGCCGCGCTTAGCAGAGTGTATCGGCTTTGCACTTATTCCATATTTGACTGATATTGCTGTGAACAAATTTATGCAGCATGAAATAATCGTTCTAGCTTCTTAGTTGCTGGTAATAGTTTACCTTCAGCTTGACAACTCTCGATTAGTAACTCCAGTACCTCTCGCGCATTGTAGATAGCTTCTTCATAAGAATCTCCGTGAGTTACTGGCTGCATGATATCCTCAAATTCAGGCAAAAACACGACAAAGCACCGATCGCATTCTGACCATTGGATAACAACTGTATATTTCATGGTTCTGAAGTTTCGGGTTGAAATTATAGTCTTGGATGCACTCGCCGACAAAGAAACCGGGTTTTTAACAAAGATTGAGGATTTTCAGCAAATATTGTGGTTAAAAACCCGGTTTCTGACCACCCGTGCGACCAGGACTGAATTATTGTACCCGATCGCCCTTACCAACCCGACCTATCCCCAGTGCCACATAGCGGTACAATAGGACGATCGCAATTCCCCAACTCCAAACCGTGATAGAGCGCTACACCTTGCCCGAAATGGGCAACATCTGGACTGAAACCGCCAAGCTCAAAAGCTGGCTGCAAGTAGAAATCGCTGTCTGCGAAGCTCAAGCCGAACTCGGCTACATCCCCGCCGCCGCAGTCGAGGAAATCAAAGCTAAGGCTAATTTTGACCCGAAACGAGTCCTCGAAATTGAAGCCGAAGTCCGCCACGACATGATCGCATTCTTGACAAATGTCAACGAATATGTAGGCGATGCCGGCCGCTACATTCACCTCGGCTTAACGAGTTCCGATGTGCTCGATACGGCTTTGGCGCTGCAATTAGTCGCCAGCGTTGATATTTTGTTAGAACGTGTCGAAGAATTGAGTCAAGCTATTCGCTATCAGGCCCAACAGCACCGCAATACCGTGATGGTGGGTCGATCGCACGGAATTCACGCCGAACCCATCACCTTTGGCTTTAAACTAGCTGGATGGCTGGCGGAAGTGTTTCGCAGCCGCGAAAGATTGGTGAATTTGCGATCGTCCGTTGCCGTCGGCAAAATCTCCGGTGCAGTCGGAACCTATGCTAATATCGATCCGCGCATTGAAGCCATCGCCTGTCAAAATCTCGGACTCGAACCCGATTGTGCATCCACTCAAGTCATTTCGCGCGATCGACACGCCGAATACGTCCAAACCTTAGCACTGTTAGCCGCATCGATCGAGCGTTTCGCAGTAGAAATCCGCAACCTCCAGCGCACCGACGTGCTCGAAGTCGAAGAATTCTTTTCCAAAGGGCAAAAAGGCTCATCCGCCATGCCCCACAAACGCAACCCAATTCGATCGGAAAGACTGACAGGAATGGCAAGAATTGTCCGCGCCAACGCCGTCGCAGCCTTAGAAAACGTTGCGCTGTGGCACGAAAGAGACATCTCTCACAGTTCCGTAGAACGGATGATTTTGCCCGACAGTTCCACTGTTACCCACTTCATGTTAGTAGAAACCACAGACTTAGTAAAACACCTGCTAGTCTATCCCGAAAACATGAAACGCAACATGAACCTTTACGGCGGAGTCATCTTCAGCCAGCGGGTGATGCTAGCCTTAGTGGAAAAAGGCATGAACCGCGAGGAAGCCTACAAAATTGTGCAATCTTGCGCTCACCAAGCTTGGAACAAAACGGGCGGTAATTTCTACGATTTAATTGCCAAAGATGTCAGCGTTACTGCTCGCATGACGACCAAAGAAATTGATGATTGTTTCGATCCGCAGTATCAATTGAGGCACTTAGATTTAGTGTATCAGCGCTTGGGAATTTAAAAGGATCAGCACTTAGGCAACATTTTTTTGAACCCGCTCTTTATGAGTAAGGTGCGCATTGCGCACCCTACAAACTTGGATAAAATGATATAGTAAGGTGCGCATTGCACACCCTACAAACTTGGATAAAATGATATAGTAAGGTGCGCATTGCGCACCCTACAAACTTGGATAAAATTATATAGTAAGGTGCGCATTGCGCACCCTACAAACTTGGATAAAATTATACAACTCAGCGCATTGCACACCCTACAAACTTGGATAAAATGATATAGTAAGGTGCGCATTGCGCACCCTACAAACTTGGATAAAATTATACAACTCAATTATGAAATCAAGTCAAATTTTAAAATATTTAAGTGTACTTATACTGGTATTACTATCTGTAATAACCCTTCACCATCCAACATTTGTTACCGCAGCGGAGCCGCCAAAAGTGCAAATTTACCAGGAAGAACAAAGCCCAGTATTACCTGAAAGCGTTTTCATGAGTCAACTTCCCAGTTGGGCGCGACTTGTTGACATCCGCACGGTAAATCCCAACATTCGCCTCGATATCCGCTACGCCACTACTAACAATTTCTTGAAACGAAAACTTTATACAGTCGCCAAATGCGCTTTGAGAAGTTCTGTTGCTCAAAAGTTAGCGCTAGTTCAAACAGATTTGGAAAAAATTGGCTTGGGTTTGAAAGTTTACGATTGCTACAGGCCTTTTTCTGTGACTAAGCAAATGTGGGAATTTTTGCCAGATCCGAACTATGTTGCTAATCCTGCTAGGGGTTCGCGGCACAATCGCGGGGCGGCTGTGGATTTAACTTTGGTCGATCGCACTGGCAAAGAATTAGAGATGCCAACGCCCTATGACGATTTTACCAAAAAAGCTCACAGAGATTACAGCGGTGGCAGCGCCCAATCTCGGAAAAATCGTCAAACGCTTGAGGATGCGATGAAAAAACAGGGATTTATTGGGATAAGCACAGAATGGTGGCACTTTGATTCGGAAGATTGGCAGAAATTTGCGATTTTAGATGTGTCGCTTTCTGAAATTCCTTAATTAAGACGGCGGTTAAAACCGCGTCTACACAAAGGAAGTCCGGATGGTGCGCGGACTGAAGAAGCTAACGTAATTTTAACCGCCTACTCTTCAACCCGCGCACCATCCGGGTTTTGTCTGTATAGACGCGGTTTCAACCGCCCGGTATTCTTGGGAATTTATCGGACTCGCACATAAAATTCGTATTCATAGCCACGGAAATTTGAGTCTAGTTGAAATGTGTAATTTCCAGTAACAGGAATTTTGCCCGTCCACTCAGTTTTCTGACCTCGTGTATTCGGATCTTCTGCTAAAAGTTTGCCACCAGGAGTGATAATTTGCGGGAAAACATCTTTCCGATTCTTAACAGTCATGATTTGACCTTTTGTGGCGCGAATCTTGTAAGAGTGAGTTCCGCCGCCGATGATTCTACCTTTAACAATTGCCTCATCTCCTCCCGACATAAAATTAATCTGCTGGTTGATGTTAGAACAACTGCTTTCGGTGCGATTTTTGGCAATCCAACCGGGCGGTTCGGTAATTCGCAGCCAACCATTTTGTTCTTCTGCGATGGAAACAAAGGTATTATTTTTCAGTTTTCCTACTATTTTGCTGTCGTTTACTTGCGGGTGCGATCGCACATTCAGCGGTGGATTCGGATCGCTAACTACAGCCATACTGATTTTACAGCCGGAATTGGGCGGTGTGACAACTACTGGCGCAACTTTTTGCTGCGAGACTCCAGCGATTAACGGTGGTTGAAGTACGGCGCTTTTGGCTGGTTGAGATTCAGATGCGGGAGATGCTGCGGTTTTGATTTCTGCTTGTAGAGGTTCTGCTGGTTTGGATTCGGGGTTGTTGGCGGGAAAAAGTGCGATCGGGTTTCTGACGGCTGCTGGGGATTCTGCAACCGGGGGATGAGATTGTTTTATCGCACCCGACTGTATAGTTGCAGCAGCTACACCCACGGCTGTGGCTAGACCTGCTAAGGTGACTGTGATGATTTGAGTAGAAGTAAATGACATAAAAACCCCCTCTGTATTTATACTGATATTTTTGTTTCCAAGTTGGCGCGATCGCCAGTCAAGTTATAGGAAAAATACGTAATTAGGCGGATAGATCCAGATTTTACTCGAAAACTCCCGGCGATCGCCCTTCTCCTTATAGTGAAAATACTTAATCAGGGCTGAGGTTTCCGCATGAGTTCCTAAAATTTAACCTGGATAATTGTCACAATCATTTCACTCCATCTATACTTGACAACTGTACAGATGGTAATCTTCTCGCCCGCCAGTTGCGCGCGGCGAATGGCAAGGTAAGCGATCGCCCGCTCCGGTGCAGTTTAGTAGCTCTAATGTCAAGATTCATTTCTCTCAGATTACAACCGCCTCGCGATCGACTGCTTTCGGAGGTGAAGCAGGAAGCCCAAGCAGGTCGATCGCAATCATTGCATACTGCTGTGCTGGCTAACCTCAGCCCTGACTCGCAGCCTGTGGGTGTGGGCCGCTGTTGGGATGTGGAAGTGAAAGCCGGAAACCGCCCGAGTTTTCGGCTTCCGGCTAAAGCTAGCATTTCTCAAGTGTTCGATCGCACCAGCGGCAAATTAGTCATTTTGGGAGCGACGGGTTCCGGCAAAACCACGACGCTGCTAGAATTGGCTCTGGTGTTAGTTTCGCGCGCCGAACAAGATCCTAATTTGCCAGTACCGGTGCTGTTTGAACTCGGATCGTGGAAAGCAGAATCAGGGGCGATCGCAGATTGGTTAATTGCTCAGCTTCAATATAAATACAGTATCTCTCCTGCGATCGGCAAAAAAATGCTCGCCGAACTAAAATTGCTGCCTCTCCTCGACGGTTTGGACGAAGTAGAAACCCACCGCCAAGATAGCTGCATTCAAGCAATCAATCAGTTTCTTGAAAGCGAATTTCAACCAAAACATTTAGTCGCTTGTAGCACTTTTGAAGTCTACAAAAACTGTCAAAATAGGTTTAAATTGCAAGCAGCAGTTTTGCTGAAACCTTTAACAGAAACTCAAATTAAAAATTATCTACTAGAAGCCAGAAGTCGCGAACTTTGGTACAGCATAGAGAAGGAACCCGAGTTGCTAAAATTGGCAAAAGCTCCCTTATTATTGAGCATGATGGCTTTGGCTTACGATGATATTTTAATCGAATCTTGGAAGCGCATAACTTCCGCAGAAGAACAGCGCAAATATCTATTAACGGCCTACATCCGCCATCAAATGACTGGGGAAGTCAAGCAATATCCCAGAGGAAAAAAACTGCGGCCCGAACAAATTCGCAAATGGCTGGGATGGTTGGCGAGAAGGATGGAACAGCAAGGAATTCAAGAATTTTACCTCGATCGCATCCCGTCGAGTTGGCTGCAAACAGGCGAGGAACAGCGCAAGTATCAGTTTGGAGTTAAGCTAGTTGGCGGGCTGATTTGGGTGATTTTGGGATCGATTGTCACTCTAGTTTCCGGGTCGGTTTTGGGGTTGATTGCGGGTGCTGCGGCTGCGGCAATTAGTGCTGTATTGCCGGGAATTCCGGCGATTGAAAGTTTTCTATTGCACCTGCTACTGTGGTCTAGCGGTCATATTCCTTGGGATTACCAGCGTTTTCTGGATGCTGCGGGCGATCGGCTGTTGCTGCAAAAAACGGGCGATCGGCGCTATCGATTTATTCACGATTTATTGCAAAAACATTTTGCTGAGATTTAAATGCAGAGCTTGACAAACTTTACTATTCATGGTAAAAAATACTATTTTTCAGATATAAATTGGCAAATTTTCGAGGACAGCTATTTGAGCATAAAAAAAATATAATAAGCGTAACTGCGGAGGTAACTAAATACCTAATAGCCAAATATTCGCCAAGCGAAAGGAAATTCAATGACTGTAAAATTCATTCTGAGCGAATACGTTGACAAAGCAATGGACGAGGCGAGCTACGACAAACTTGAAGATAATAGCTTTGTCGGTAAAATTACTGTTTGCAAGGGAGTCATCGCCTTTGGTTCAACTTTAAAAGAGTGTCAAAATGAGTTGCGATCGACTTTGGAAGACTGGATTTTGCTAGGGTTGAAATTGCGACACCGTTTACCAGTCATTGACAATATTGATTTAAATCAGGAGCCTAGCCTTGAGCCGTTGGATACCTTGTAAGCGTCGAGAGTTCATCCAGAAATTGCAACAGCTAGGCTTTTCGGGCCCTTTTTCTGGAAGTAAGCACCAGTTTATGATTTATGAAGAATGTCGCTTAACGATTCCCTCTAATGATGAGTATTCTGTCCCTCAGCTACGGATGATGATTCGAGAAGTTGAGGAGATTACAGAAAGGCAAATTACTCTTGAACAATGGAATAGCTTGTAAATAATTATTATTCATCAGTTGACAAAAATAGCAAGACATGATACGTGTCTTGCCAATTCTGCCTGGTTCAATTGCCGAATTTACGATCGCATCCTCATCGACACCCCCAAAAGGTTAAGATTCTAATCTGACCCTCCTGCAATCATTGCTTCACCTCCTATGGCAGAAACCTTATTGTTCAACGCCCTCCGCGAGGCGTTAGACGAAGAAATGGCTCGCGACTCCTCTGTATTCGTACTCGGCGAAGATGTAGGTCAATACGGCGGTTCCTATAAAGTCACCAAAGACCTCTACAACAAATATGGCGAACTAAGAGTGCTCGATACCCCGATCGCCGAAAATAGCTTTACAGGCATGGCAGTCGGCGCAGCAATGACGGGATTGCGCCCGGTCATCGAAGGCATGAACATGGGCTTTTTGCTCCTCGCCTTCAACCAAATTTCCAACAACGCCGGAATGCTGCGCTACACCTCCGGCGGCAACTTCAAAATGCCGATGGTAATTCGCGGCCCGGGCGGCGTGGGCCGACAACTCGGCGCCGAACACTCCCAGCGGTTAGAAGCCTATTTCCAAGCAGTACCGGGTTTGAAAATTGTCGCCTGTTCGACTCCCTACAACGCCAAAGGACTCTTAAAATCAGCCATTCGCGACGATAACCCGGTGCTGTTTTTCGAGCACGTTTTGCTTTACAACCTTAAGGAAAATTTGCCAGAAACAGAATATTTAGTGCCGTTAGATAAAGCGGAAATTGTGCGATCGGGCAAAGATGTCACCATCTTGACATATTCGCGGATGCGGCACCACGTCCTGCAAGCCTTGCCCGCACTCATGAAAGAAGGTTTCGATCCCGAAGTAATCGACCTAATTTCTCTCAAACCCCTCGACATGGACACCATCGGCGAATCTATTCGCAAAACTCACAAAGTAATTATTGTAGAGGAGTGCATGAAAACCGGAGGCATCGGTGCCGAACTAATTGCTTCGATTAGCGATCGATATTTTGACGAACTCGACGCACCGGTTTTGCGCCTGTCTTCACAAGATATTCCCACACCATACAACGGCAATTTGGAAAGACTGACAATTGTCCAGCCCAATCAAATAGTCGAAGCCGTCCAAAAAATGGTAGCTTTGCGAGTATAAATACTCACTTGATAGTTGTCAGTTGTCAGTTGACAGTTGACAGTTGACAGTTGACAGTTGATAGTTGTCATTAGTTGAGAAGTAGGGGCGCAGTATGCACCGGTTTAGTTTTTTACCCTCAGAGGTGAATCCTGAAGTAATAATTCAGAAGTTAATGGATGCACTCACGGCCTCAGAAACCGGGTTTCTTGCGATATTTCTCGTTACTAAACTCAAAAATCGTAGAAACCCGGTTTCTTTCCCACTCACTAATGACAAGTGACAACTGACAACTAACAACTGACAACTGACAACTGACTAATAAATAATTAAGTATGCAAAAACAACGTTCATTATTAGCCCTAATTTTTGTTTTGATCGTAGCCGCTATTACTGTGATAGCAACAATTCCGACGCGGCTGGGATTAGACTTGCAAGGAGGATCGCAACTCACAATTCAGGTGAAAACTACCAAAGATATCCCGAAAATTGAAGAGCGGGATCTAGAAGCAGTGAGGCGAATTATCGAAAACCGAGTTAATGGTTTGGGAGTCTCCGAATCAGTTGTACAAACCGTAGGCAGCGATCAAATTCTGGTTCAGTTGCCTGGAGTAAGCGATCCGCAACAAGCGGAACGGGTACTCGGCGGTACGGCACAGCTAGATTTTCGGCGCGAGACACCGCAAGAAGGAGCTTTTTTGAAGGTTAGGAAAGAGGAACTTGCTGGACTGCTGGGAAAGCAGCAGGAGTTGCAGGCAAAAGGAGATGCTAAGGCGATCGCAGACAACCAAGCTGCGATCGACAAAAAGAATCAGGACATTAAACAGCTTACCGCCAACCTTTACGAACGTACCGAGATCACCGGCAAAAACCTCAAAGATGCTTTCGCCACATCCAATTCCTTAGGCAACACCTACGCTGTAGCGCTACGGTTCGATACTGAGGGGGCCCAAAAGTTTGCCGAATTGACCAAAAGCATTGCTGGTACAAACCTCACCCTAGGCATTTTTGTAGATAACGAACTCATTAGTGCTGCGACTGTTAGCGATCAGTACAAACAAACTGGTATCACAGGCGGTAATGTCGAAATTTCGGGCAACTTTACAGCACAGAAGGCTAATGACTTGGCGGTGCAATTGCGCGGCGGTGCTTTGCCCGTGCCTGTCGTAATTATTGAAAACCGCACAGTAGGTGCCAGCTTGGGACGAGACAGCATTCAAAGCAGTATTAATGCAGGCATCGGTGGCTTGACTTTAGTCTTGATTTTCATGGTTGGCTACTATCGACTCCCCGGCGTAATTGCCAATATTGCTCTGTTAATTTATGCTTTGTTAACTTGGGCCGCTTTCGTGCTGTTGGGGGTGACATTAACGTTGCCAGGAATTGCTGGTTTTGTGCTCAGCATCGGGATGGCCGTGGATGCTAACGTGTTGATTTTTGAGCGCACGCGGGAAGAGTTGCGGGCGGGGAAGACGCTTTATCGATCGGTCGAATCTGGTTTTTACCGCGCTTTTTCCAGCATTTTAGACGGCAACGTAACTACCCTGATTGCTTGTGCTGCTTTGTTCTGGTTGGGCGCTGGTTTAGTCAAAGGGTTTGCTGTAACGCTGGCCTTGGGCGTCGCAGTGAGTATGTTTACTGCTCTTACTTGCAGCCGCACTCTAATGTTGGTAGTGTTGGGCTTTCCCAAATTACGCAAACCCGAGTGGTTTTGTCCCGGTTTGTCGAAAACAGTTAATAGCTAATAGCTAGTAGGTAATGGGTAATGGGTAATTGGTAATCGATAAGATTGGCTAAGTAAAAATTGCTAAAAATCAGTTGTAAATTAATTCGCAATTCGCAATTACCAATTTCCAACTCGCAATTACCGATTACCGATTACCGATTACCGATTCCCAATTCCCAATTCCCAATTCCCGCTAATTTATGAAATTCAGTGTTATCAAACAGCGATCGATCTGGTGGAGTCTTTCCGCCGCTATAATCCTTGCAGGTATAGTGTCGATGGCGATTTCTTGGACTCGTCCCGACATCCGCGCACCGCTGCGCCCCAGTTTAGACTTTATCGGCGGCACCAGGCTGCAATTTGAACTCGACTGCACGAAACCGGAAAATTGTAAACCCATCGATATTGCCACTGTCCGCGAAGTCCTGGACTCCCAAGGTTTGGCTGGTAGCAGCATTCAAGTTATCGGCCAAGAACAGCGCGGTTTGTCGCTGCGCACGAAAACTTTGGATGTCGAACAGCGGACTAAGTTGCAAACAGCTTTGAGCGAGAAAATAGGCGCTTTTGCTCCTCAATCTACTCAAATTGATACGGTTGGGCCTACCCTCGGCAAACAGTTGTTTACTTCTGGTTTGCTGGCTTTGTTGCTTTCCTTTGCTGGCATTACTCTTTATCTAACGTTCCGATTTCAGTTAGATTATGCCTTTTTTGCTTTTGTTGCTTTGTTTCACGATGTCTTAATTACGCTGGGCATTTTCTCAATTTTGGGTTTAGTTCAAGGAGTGGAAATTGACAGTTTATTTGTGGTCGCCCTCTTGACAATTATCGGTTTTTCTGTTAACGATACAGTGGTAATTTACGATCGCGTGCGGGAAGTAATCAAGCTAAATCCCGGACAGTCGATCGACCAAATTGTCGATGATGCCGTCATGCAGACCCTGGGAAGGTCAATTAACACGACTATGACGACGCTGCTGACATTGTTTTCCATCTTTTTGTTTGGAGGCGAAACCCTCAAATACTTTGCTTTAGCATTGATTGTCGGCTTTATTGCTGGTGCGTATTCCAGTATTTTCATTGCTAGCACGCTGCTGGCTTGGTGGCGCAGTCGCACGGGCAAGTCCACCGCCGTCCCCGCAGAAGGTATTAACCCCTCAGAAGAAGTTTAACGATGGTTGGTCATCAGTCATTAGCGATCGAGCTGCTGACTGGTGTTATTGCAACCGCGCCAAGATGGTTAGGACGTTCTCGCATTGCAATTTCCCTATGCGGGTTGATTGCAACTTCTGTCTTCCTTCTTCCTTCTTCCTTCTTCCTTCTTCCTTCTGCCATGACTAATGAAAGCGACCCTAATTTGCAAATAGAAGTCCAAAGGCTTCACAAACTAACAGTTTACGCCCGCTGGTTAACTGTGATATTGCTGTGGATTAGCGTCGGTTCTTTGAGCATTTGGAGTTTGCGTCACGAAATCGATTTGTGGTTTGAAAACTTTACTTGGGCGGCGGTGCGCTACGGTTTATATTTTCACCGCTGGCCGACTCTTGGTTTGGTTTTGTGCTTGGGGATGACTTTAGTAGTGCTAAGGCAAAGTCGCAATGTGCGAGGATTCCGAGAGCGCGAAAAACAGCGTTTGGAACAACAAGTGCGCCGCATTCGCCAACAGGGGCCGAGTCATCCTTTGTGGAAGTGGGTTTGCAAAGATTTGCAGTAGTCAGCAGTCATTAGTCATTAGTCATTGGTCATTAGTCATTAGTTAACTGTCAACTGTCAACTGTCATTAGTCATCAGGCAAAGCGCGGTAACATATGTGCTGGGGAAAACTGTTGAAGTGGAATCTCGATCGCAAATTCTGTTCCTTTTCCCGGTTCCGAAAAGCACTTCAATTCGCCACCGTGCTGATTGACAACAATTTCATAGCTAATTGACAATCCCAAACCCGTTCCTTTTCCCACAGGCTTTGTGGTAAAGAAAGGGTCAAACAACCGCTTCCGAACATCTTCTGTCATCCCCGGGCCGTTGTCAGAAATCTTAATTATTACCTTTTTGCCCTCGATTAACTCCGTGCGAATCAGAATCGCAGGCATCTGATGGCTAGAATTAGAAACTGAGGATTGAGTATTTGCACAGGAATTATTTTTATCGCCGGATTGCGAATTGTTCGGGGTTTTTCCATCGACATTTTCGTGTTTCTTCCACTCAACAAGAGCGTAAATGGCATTAACTAAAATATTCATAAATACCTGATTTAGCTGTCCGGGATAGCACTGCACCAGTGGCAAGTCGCTGTATTCTTTGTGAATTGCGATCGCCTCCTGCCCCGGTTTGCCTTTAAGCTGGCTTTGCAAAAGCATAATTGTGTTGTTGATACCGTCGTGAATGTTAACCTGCTTCATTTGGGCTTCGTCTAACCTGCAAAAATTCCGCAGCGACAAAACGATATCGCGCACCCTTTCTGCACCTTGCTGCATGGAATCAAACACTTTGGGTAAGTCTTCCAGCAAATAATCGAGTTCGATGTTTTCTGATTCCGCTTCAATTGCTGGGATAGATTCGGGACAGTGCTGCCGGTACAGAGAAAGCATCCGCATTAAACCTTCGGTATACTCTTTAGCATGGTGCAAATTGCTATAGATAAAGCCGATGGGATTGTTTATTTCGTGAGCGACTCCTGCTACTAACTGCCCCAAAGAAGACATTTTCTCTGTTTGAATTAGTTGAGTTTGAGTGCGCTGAAGTTCCAGGAGGGCAAGTTCGAGCTGTTGGGCTTGATGTCTCAATTGTGCTTGGGATTCCCGCATCGCCACGGTTGCTAACTCGTGAATCTGCAACTGAGAAAGCAGCAGTTGGTGAACGTCTAAAAGTTGGTAATTGTCCGGCTCTACCTGCACTACAATGGGTTCGTGGATTAGTTCGGGCGATCGCTCCAAAGACTTCCGCACTGCCGTCATAATTGAGGTTTTGCGATCGAGAACCAAGATATCAGTTTTAGTAAAGCGGTAGAGGATGAACAAAGGCTGCTGAGAAAATAACTCCAAGCTGTAGGGGCGGCTCATGTGTTCAAAATAACGCCTGCGCGAAATCATCCCTGTAAACTTTCCTCGATCGGTAATGATGATGCCGGGAAGTAAAGGATTAGCTTGAAAAATTTTAGAAACTTCGCCGCCCAGACATTCTGACTCTAGGAGAAAGTTGTACAGGGTTAATTCCTCTAGAGTCGATCGCAAACCGAGCGGCGATTTCAGGGGACTCAACCCGTCAGTTTCATACACTGCTCCCTCCTTTGGTAATTGGCAGTTGCTGTTGGCTGCTGGAGTATTGCGTACTATTTGCACTGCTTTGTCTACTATTTTGATAGCTTGGCAATCTAGTCAACTCGGCTCGTTCAAATCAGTGAATTCAGCACGATTTTTTTTCTTTAATTGTGCTGGGATCACCTGAAAGAATTTTGCAGGTTAGATTAATTTAACAGCAGACACCCCTTTGAAACCTGATTATTTAGTAAATTTAATCTATCCTAAATTTCACTCACCCAAATCTAACACTTATCACTAGCTTGAATGCTTCATAACATGAATTTGGTTCAGATTGATAGACCTTCGCAACTTGGGCGACTACATTTGCTATTACCCCTTATACCAATTTTTTATGAAGCTGCAGAGAATTCGATCCCCCCTGGTTGAAGGGGGGAATAAGAGTCCAATCAAAGTCCCCCTTCAACCAGGGGGATGCGAGGGGGATCGCAATATGTGCAACGACCCATTAAATTGGTATTACCTAAAATTATATGACAATCAGACAAGAGTAGCCAGAAATCTCTCGCCGATCGCCAGCCGTGACAATTCAACCGCAACCTGTTTCTGCTAATTGGCAAAAAATGTCAATTGTCAGTTTTTTTGCACAAATGCCGATCGCTCTCAACACCCGGATTGTATTGCAGGTAGTCTCCTAGCCAGCGACAGCCGACGGCGAGCAATGTGTCAAGTTCGGCACCTTCTACTTTAGCAGGATCGAGACTCCAAAGCTTCACCGAGGAATCTTTCCCGGCAGATGCTAAAGTTGTGCGATCGGCACTAAAACTCACGCTCCACACATCCGCTTGATGTGCCCTAAAAGTTTGGAGTAAAGTGCCGTCGCGCCGCCAAAGTCTCACCTTGCCGTCAGTGCTGCCCCCTGCGAGCAACTTGCTGTCTGCACTCCAACTAACACTACCCAAACCTGCTGTAGAATCGTTGAGAGTTTTCAGCAACTTCCCCTCAGTATTCCAAAGTTTCACCTTCCAATCGTGACTCGCAGAAGCAATCATCTCACCGTCTGGCGAGAAATTGCAGCCCCATACTTCATCTTTGTGTCCCAAAAGAGTTTTCTCAAGTCGAAACTGTGTTTTTGGGGTGCGCGTCCAAAGTTTGACAGTCTTATCTTGACTCGTGGAAGCCAACCTATTACCGTCGGGACTGAACCTGACGGATGTAACTGGTCTAGTATGTCCTTTTAAAGTTTGCAGCAAAACGCCGCTCGTACTCCAAATCTTAATAGTTTTATCGGAACTTGCAGTAGCAATTTGTTGAGAATTGGGGCTAAAACTCGCGCTCCAAATCAAATCTCGGTGTCCTTTCAAAATAGAAAGCAAAGTGCCGTCACGGCGCCAAATCCTGACGGTTTTGTCAAAACTTGTAGAAGCAACCAACTTGCTGTCAGGACTAAAAACCACCTCAGTAATTGACTCGCTGTGTCCGGGTAAACTCAAAATTAACTTACCGTTAGGCTGAAAAAACTCCACAAACAATTCGTCATTCGCACTCACAATCAACTTGCCATCCGGGCTGAAATTAGCCGTATGTCCGTTAGGCAAACGATTGCGTTCTCTGACTGCATTTAGCGTTCGGTGCAGTATATTTACCGTCTGTGTTTTGATCGCTGGGGAAACTTCAATTTCTCGCAATTTTTGGCCCGCGCTGACTGCTGCAATTAAGGCTCCTAGCTGGTCGTAGCTGAGGGAAATATCGGCGGTGGAGTTGAGCGCTTCTATGTGGGTAATTATCGATTGTTTTTTTTGATTTTCAGCTTTCTGGGCAACTCGCTGCGCGTGCAGGACTACGCTAGCAGAGATTGCGGAAATTGCAGCGAGTCCCAACAAACTCAATTGAACTGTTAGCTTGGCTTTTTGCTGAGCTTTAGTCAATACTAAATTGGCTTCGGCTAATATTTGCGAAGCTGCTTTTTCTAGTTCCAAAGCTCTTTGAACTTCCTGATTTTGGAGTTCTTGGCTGGCTGATAGAAATTGATAATCGCGATCGCCCAAACTTTTGTCTGCCGCCCAGGTTAACGCTTCTGCGAGAGCTCTGCCTTGCAGCAAGCGGGAAGTGTCGGTGCGGTTGGAGGCTTCCCAAGCGCAGATCGACTCGGAGTAAGGCAGGAGCTTTGCTAATTCTTGCTGTATCCATTGCCGATTAAAAACAGACGCATAAATCTGATTGTAAACTCTCAGTTTGCCTCCGTCTTGGACGATTAAACCTGACAGTAAAAGTTCCATTTTTTCGGAACAGTCTTCAGCTAAATTATCTCGATCGTTCGAGTTTGCTGCGGTATTTTGTGCGCCGTTTTGCAGAGTCATATCTGCTAAAATTTGTTGGTAAAGTCCTAGCAAACGGCCGGTGCGCTCTTGATTTCTCAGGAGGCGATCGCGAATTGTCTTGAGATGTTCTGGTTCGTCTTGAAATTCCCAGTTTTCGATGGTGCTAGACTGCACTAATTCAGCAATGAATAATTGACAGTTGGCTGGGTTCTGGCAATCGCGGCTGGTTTCTGCTGCTAACTTCTGAGCAGTTAATTGACAAAGTTTTTGAGTGAGGAATGGCTGTCCTCCAGTCCAAGCTAAGATTTCTTTGAGAAGTTCTTGGGAATTGTCGATTTTTTCTGACCATCCTCGAACTAAAGGTGCGGCTTCGGCAAGATCGAATCCTTTGAGTTCAATGGCGCGGCCGATATTAAACGGAGTTCTGGTTTTGTCAGAGATTAAATCTTGAGGAGTTGCGACTCCAAACAAGGCAAAAGTCAGGCGGTTGTATTCTGGATTTTCGGCGCGTTTGTTGTAGCAGCCGCGCACCCAGGCAAAAAAGTCGTCGCTGGAGAAGTTGAGGGAGAGAATGCTGTCAATTTCGTCGATAAAAATTACGATATTGCGATCGCTCGCAGGAAGCAATACTTGTTCGATAAATTCATTTAATCTGACAACTGGCGGCAAGTGTTCGCGCTCGCGCCACCAAGTCTTGACATTCATTTTAATTTTAAAGCTGTTGGCGAGAGTGGCTGTAAAACCCGCGTACCACTGCACGGGAGTTATTTGGGCCGTGCCAATTCCTGTGATGTCAACAATTGAGCAGGCAATGTTTTCTGCTTGCAAGCGGCGCGCTGTTTGCACCCGCAGACTCGATTTTCCCATTTGTCGGGAGGTGAGCACGTAGCAAAAATCACCTGCTTTTAACGAGTCGTAAAGTTCGCTATCGGCTGCTCTGGTGACGTAGGTAAGAGCGTTAGCCTGCAAACTGCCACCAACTTGATATGCAAATTCTGTCGCTGCCAAATCGGACACGGGAAATAAAGGGGAAGCAGAAGGAAGAAATTCTATTTTAGCCGAGTTTGGCCCAAGCTCAACTTCAATTTGAGATAATTGGTTTGGTTTCGATAATATTTCGAGCATAATTACTTCTGCTTCCCCTTTATTTTAAGCAATTCTCATTAGAAACTCTAAGATGTTCGTGGGATGAACCTCGGGGGGCCGGGTTTTTTTGGGCGATCGCAATGATTTGAATAAAAATGATAGTGGAGAGAAGCAAGCGACGGTTTCCATGTGCGGTTGGCCGAACTAGATGTGTTAACTCTATAAACGGCGGGGCGATCGCACTTTCAGTACGATGTCAGTATTTCAACCTGTACATCCGCTGAGCCTGAATAGATCGAGGTATCAAAGTAGCTCTAATCCTGTGGCTGTATCGATCGGAAGTTTTTCAAGGCTGGGGCGCTGCGAGGCCCAGACGCAGACAGTTAGCGTATTGGCACAAGGGGAGAGGGAGAGGGGGAGAGGGGGAGAGGGGGAGAGGGAGTTTCAGTCTTGGACGCATCGGGGGGCTAGAAACCGGGTTTCTACGATTTTTTTAGTTGCTAAACGAGAAATCTTCCCAGAAACCCGGTTTCTGAGGTATAGCTTCCGCACGTGGGGGGTGAGAAAC
>NZ_JAEQCI010000260.1:0-2265 GCF_020738565.1 Microcoleus sp. PH2017_12_PCY_D_A
GCAACAATTAGGGCAACTAATTTCTAATGTCATATCACGCTATGGGAAACACTTCTCTAATTATAGCTTACTCCGATCCTTTCCTTCAGGGCACTACCGAGTCGTGCAAGGCAGCGACGGCTCAATCGTCATGGTAGCTCCTAGTGCCTTAACCAAGGATACAACAGTCAACCTAACACCCCTTAGCAGCGAAGGCTTGCCACTGTCATTCCCCGACAGCATGGAGTTTGCTGGGGGGTTCAATTTAGAATTGGGCAACACCCCTTTGAAGATACCTGTCCAATTGGCAATTCCAGCCCCAGTTGGTGTGCCAATCGGCACCGAAGTTTTATTTATGCGGAAGGGGTCGCTGCCGGCTGGGGCTGATAGCTGGAACGAAACTTGGCTGATACAGGAATCAGGGGTAGTGGGTGCAGACGGCTTCATCCGCACCACTTCGCCACCTTTTCCAGGCGTGACACAAAGCGGTACTTATACAATTGGATTATTGCCCGCAGGAATGCCATCAGTCAGTTCAATTGTTAAGGCAGGCACAAAAGCAAATGCTGGGACAATTAACCTTTCGAGTAATCTCAACTTTGAGAATAGTTATTTAGGAGCAAAAACGGGTGGAATTGGTGCAGTCTCCGCCACAGAGAATCAATTCGAGGCGACAACATCACTATTAGCTTACTTGGCGCAATCTTCAAACAAGCCCCTGGAAATGATCGGAATTCCCAAAGTTGGGGAAACTGTCGTCACTACCGCTCAGGTACAACTGAATACACAAGGAGTTCCTACAGTCTCAGCATTTCTCTCTGGCCCGGACACTGGGCTAGCAGTTCCCCTCGAACCGCCGTCGCTGGAGTCGGTCCAACTGGAGTTCTCCAACAGCGAACCTGTGATATTCTTAACAGGCAGCAATTTCCTCAATGGACTCAACGGCAATCTGGGTGCGAGTTTCGGGGATTTGAATGTTGACTTTAAGGTGTCCGGTAAGAGTTACTCTGGCACTGTTGTGCCGGGACTCAGTAGTTCACTCGGAGAAAACCGCTATAAGGTGGCGGTCAAAGCTCCTATCAGCGTACCGCTGGGCGAGTCGGAAATAGTGCTGTCACGGCAGCAGAAAGAGCGTTTTGGCCCTGGCCCTCTTGATTCTGATGTGGTCAAGCGTTCCAGTTTTGAAGACCTCCAGCTAAAGCCTGTATTTTCTGATTTGATACTGGTAGCGCAGCGGTCTGCTGACAAAATTAGGGTAATTGACGCTCTCAGTTCAGTTCAGAGTCCGCCGGACCCGCAACAGAAGCCTCCCAAGGATTTGTCGGTGGGGATACCGGGGACAGCGGTAGGGACAACCTTAGACCGTCCGGGATTGTTAGCTGTGACCAGTAATGCGACTCGCGCCTATGTACCTTTGGAGAGGACGGGGCGGGTGGCGATGGTGGATTTGCTGGCGCGGCGTCCGGTTGATGTTGATGCTTCGACACCGGCTGTCGATGATATTATTTTGCCCAGTGGTGCAGAAGTTGTTCGGACTATCTCAGTTAATGCTACGTCAGGACTGCGCCAGATTGCGGTTAGCAGTGATGGGCGCAAGCTGTTTGCTACTGCGGCTGATGGTTATATTTACGCTGTGAATATCGACCCAGAAGACAAACCTAGCGAACCGAATTCTAATCCCCGGAAGTGGTGGGAGCAAATTGGAAAGGTTTTGACTCCTACAGGGGCTTGGGGGTTGGCTGCAACTCCTGACCCGCTGAAAATGGTTTTTACTAATGGTAACCCGAACACAGACGGCAGCGGTTTTGGGGTGCTGAACTGTCTACACGAATTTAACGCTGACTGATAATAGAAATGTGTTTGAGGTGAATGAGGGGGTGGCTGTCACGATGACTAAGGACGGGAAGTATGCGTTTGTGGCGGGTCGTAATAGTAAAAAAATCCTTGAACCTAATGCTAATCCGCTGGCGGGGGGGAATATTGGGATTATTCAATATCCGTTGGGGCCGAATCCGAAATTAGTGGCTGCTACTGAACCGGTGCCGGGGGTTTTAACTAATAATGTGACTCTTTCTGGTGATGGGAAGTATCTGATTGGTTCTTATCCTACTCTAGGTGGTAGTGGAAATGCTTATGTCTTTGATGTGGAGGAAATTATTAAGACTGTTGAAAATCCTGGTGGTAAAGAGGGTCTTCTGGGTTTGCGGTGATAAGAAAAGCTAATTAGAAAAGCAAGCTAATAGTCGATCTCGAAAATTGTCGAAATTAACAAATCCATAGGCTTGA